>NZ_VDAS01000021.1:0-81473 GCF_019584165.1 Enterobacter sp. EC_64 | reverse complement strand
GATTGTCTGATAAATTGTTAAAGAGCAGTGCCGCTTCGTTTTCGCTGCGGCGCGGGGTGTGCATATTACGCTTTCCCGCTTCAGAGTCAAGCGTTTATTTTCGCTATTCTCTGCTGACCCGGCGGCGTGTGTGCCGTTGTTCCGTGTCAGTGGAGGCGCATTATAGGGAGTTATTCTGAAGTGACAAGCACAAAATACAAAAAACTTTTCGTTCGCTCACTTTTCAAACTTAACGCTTATTTAAGTCGCGAATCGCCCGTTAAATGTGCGATTTCCCGCGCAAAACTGGCTACCTGCGACCAGTCGGTATAAACCACTTCTTTACGCGTATCGGTTTCTCCCCCCGTCATCTTCATAATTAGACGGATCATAAAGCGGTCATACCAGCGGTAGCGAGGGTAGCGCAGCGCGCCGGCAAAAACGGCGCACAGGTCTGGCTGCCACGGCGAGCTGAGTAAAAACTTGCGCGTGTAGCTGTTGGTCTGTGGCGTGCGCTTCTCCGCTTTACGCGCAACCAGATTGACCGAGTAAAACGCGCCTGGCATTTTGTTGAGTACTGCCGTGTGCTTTTTCACAAAGCGATCCAGCGCCGGATGGAAATGCCCGTAACGAATAGATGCACCAATCACCACGCGGTCGTAATCCTGCCAGGCAATCTGTTCCGCACGGTTCAGGTTCACCACATCCGAGTAAATACCCAACTCTTTTAATTCCGATGCAAGGTATGCGGCAATCTCACGCGTTTGTCCGTCTCGCGTAGAGAAAAGAATCAATGTTTTCATCAACGGCTCCTTACTCGCGCCAGAATGTAGGGGTGAACAGCACCAGCAGCGTAAAGACCTCAAGACGACCAAACAGCATATTGGCGATGAGGATCCATTTCGCGACCGGGTTCATACTGGCAAAGTTATCCGCCACCACGCCCAGGCCAGGCCCGAGGTTATTCAATGTTGCGACGACGGACGCAAAGGCGGAGAAATCATCCACACCCGTCGCGATAATCGCCAGCATACTGACGATAAAGACCAGTGCATACGCCGAGAAGAATCCCCACACCGCTTCGAGGATACGTTCCGGCAGCGCGCGGTTCCCCAGCTTGATGCTGTAGACCGCATTTGGGTGGACCAGACGCTTCAGCTCACGGTTGCCCTGCTTGAACAGCAGCAGAATACGGATCACCTTCAGACCACCGCCCGTCGACCCCGCACAGCCGCCGATAAACGCGGAACAGAGCAGAAGCACCGGCAGGAACAGCGGCCAACGGGCGATGCTGTCCGTGGTAAACCCGGCGGTCGTCGCCATCGACACCACCTGGAAGAAGGCCTGGTTTAGCGTGGTCAACGCGGAGTTATAGACATCATGGAACCACAGCACCAGCGTACAGATGATCACCAGCGTCAGCTGGACCCCAATGAACATGCGGAACTCAGGGTCACGCCAGTACACCTTCAGGCTGCGCCCGCTCAGTAAAGAGAAGTGCAGGCCGTAGTTACAGCCGGAGATCAGCAGGAAAATGGCTATGATAGTGTTAATCGTTGGGCTGTCGAAATAGCCCACGCTGGCATCGTGGGTGGAGAACCCGCCGATGGCAATCGTCGCAAAACTGTGTCCGATAGCATCAAACGCAGGCATCCCGGCAAACCATAGCGCCAGCGCACAGGCTACCGTCAGCAAGACATAAATCAGCCACAGGGTTTTCGCCGTCTCGGCAATACGCGGCCGCATCTTGTTATCTTTCAGCGGTCCTGGCATTTCGGCGCGATAGAGCTGCATCCCCCCGACGCCCAGAATCGGCAGGATGGCCACCGCCAGGACGATGATCCCCATACCGCCGAACCACTGCAGCATCTGGCGATAAAAGAGAATCGCGTGCGGCAGCGAATCCAGCCCCACCAGCGTCGTGGCCCCGGTCGTCGTTAAGCCGGAGAAGGATTCAAAAAAGGCATCCGTGATGCTCAGGTTAGGCTGTTCAGAGAAGATAAAGGGCAGCGAACCGACGCTCCCCAACACCGTCCAGAACAGGACCACAATCAGAAAGCCTTCGCGAGATTTCAGCTCACCTTTCTGACGACGGTTCGGCCACCACAGCAGGGAGCCGATCGCCAGCGCGACAAAGAAGGTCTGGGTAAATGCCCGCCCCGCCCCGTCCCGGTAGATAAGCGCCACCAGTCCAGGGATAATCATCGTCCCGGAAAAGAGTATGACCAGCAGTCCAACGATTCGGGTTATGGCACGAAAATGCATCTCTGCCGCTTCCTTTGGTATTCAAAAGTGAGGTGGGGATTATTCTTCAATCGGCAGCAATTGCAACGAACCACGACTAAAATCAGCCAGTTTTGCTGAAAAAGCAGCCAGTTCCGCCTGAGGAAGCGCCACGCGTAATTGCACCATCGCCTGATATTCACTGTGTGCGATGACACCGTTAAACTGCCTCAGCAGCGCTTCAATACCCGAGAGCTGGGCGTAATCGCATAACAAAGTATATTCGGTGAGAGGCGTTTTGCGGGTGGTCTTCAGGATATTCAGTGCCTGCTGAACGCCGCCGCCATACGCTTTTACCAGCCCACCCGTACCTAACAGGATGCCGCCGTAGTAGCGCACCACCACGGCGGTAATTTCACCCACGCCGCTACCCATCAGCTGCGAGAGCATGGGTTTACCGGCCGTGCCCGCCGGTTCACCGTCATCGGAAAACCCCAGCTGCTGCGAATCGTCCGGCGGCCCTGCTACCCACGCCACGCAGTGGTGACGGGCGTCAGGATGCTCAGCCCGGACGGACTCGACAAACGCTTTTGCCGCCTCTACGCCGTCGGTATGCGCCAGCAGGGTAATAAAGCGGCTTTTCTTGATTTCCTCAACAAAGGTGACCGGTTCAGCCGGTATCAGCCAGCTTTCCATCAGGCCAGCTTCAGGTCTCGCGTCATGTTCTCGATACCGTTTTCGTGAATCACCACGTTATCTTCGATACGAATGCCGCCAAACGGCTTCAGCGCGTCAACTTTTGCCCAGTTGAAGTGCTTGCTGAACTGGCCTTCACGCCACGGCGCCAGCAGGGATTCGATAAAGTAGATCCCCGGTTCAATCGTCAACACCATGCGCGGCTCCAGAATACGGGTGCAGCGCAGGTAAGGATATTTAGACGGTGCCGCCAGGTGCGTACCGGTATCATCCTGCATAAAGCCCGCAACGTCGTGCACCTGCAGGCCCAGAGGGTGGCCGATACCGTGCGGCATGAAGGGCCCGGTCAGATCGTTCTCGACCATCGCCTCTTCGCTCATGTCTTTCACAATCTGATGCTTACGCAGCAGTTTAGCAATGCGCTGATGGAACTGGATGTGGTAGTCCACATAGCTGGTGCCCGCCTTCATGGTGCCAATCAGCGCCAGCTGTTCATCGTTCACATCTTTGATCAGCTGTGCAAAATCGGTATCCGCATTTGCCGCCCAGGTGCGGGTCAGATCGGCCGCGTAGCCGTTGTACTCTGCCCCTGCGTCCAGCAGGAAGCTGCGCATTTCTGAAGGAACCTGGTGATCCAGTTTGGTGTAGTGCAGGACGGACGCGTGCTCGTTGAGCGCGACAATGTTGCTGTACGGCACGTCGGTATCGCGATGACCGGTGGCGGTCAGGTACGCCTGGTTGATATCGAACTCGCTCATGCCGGACTGGAAGGCTTCATGCGCCGCACGGTGACCGTTTACCGCGGTCTTTTGCGCTTCACGCATGCAGTAAAGTTCGTAGTCGGTTTTATACGCGCGGTAATAGTGGAGGTAATCCAGCACCCCTTTCGGGTTGAGCTTGTCTGCCGCAATATCCAGGCTTAATGCACGCTCCGGAACAGGGCCAATATAAGCGATGTTGCCACGCGCGGCAGGCAGCTGGCCGCCAATCCCGTCCGCTTTTGGCAGCGCAATGACCTCAATTTCCTCCGTCCAGAAAGAGGTCGGCAGCGGCTCAACGTTGTGCCAGTAATCGACCGGCAGGTAGAACCACAGTTTCGGCTTGTTCACACCATCCACCAGCAGCCAGCAGTTGGGAACCTGCGTCACTGGTACCCAGGCCTTAAACTGTGGGTTCACCTTAAACGGATAAGCGTGGTCATCCAGAAAGGTATTCATCAGCTCGCCGGAGTGGATCAGCAGCGCATCCAGCTTAAAGCGGGCCAGTACATCGCGGGTACGTTCCTGTAGGGTAACGATATGATTTTTATAAAGCGAAGCCAGTGAGTCCATCATTATTCCTTTCGTTTTTTGACCTCAAGTCATCGCATCTTAGCACACCTCACTCCGCCTGCGTGATTTCCACCGACCGTGATCAATGCAGCAATTTCTTAATGAGTAATTTGCATTTTATTAACATAAATCCCACACTCCGACTCATCTGGTATGACCAGATCCACTTGCTGGATTCAGGAGACTGACATGCTCTACAAAGGCGACACCCTGTACCTCAACTGGCTGGAAGATGGCATTGCCGAACTCGTGTTCGATGCCCCCGGCTCAGTCAATAAGCTCGATACCGCGACGGTGGCCAGTCTTGGCCAGGCGCTGGATGTTCTGGAAAAACAAACTGAATTAAAAGGGCTGCTGCTGCGCTCGAACAAAGCGGCCTTTATCGTCGGTGCCGATATCACCGAATTCCTTTCGCTCTTCCTGGTGCCGGAAGAACAGCTGAGCCAGTGGCTGCACTTTGCCAATAGCGTCTTTAATCGTCTGGAAGATCTGCCTGTCCCGACCATTTCCGCCGTTAACGGCTACGCGCTGGGCGGCGGCTGTGAGTGCGTGCTGGCGACCGACTACCGCCTGGCGACGCCGGATCTGCGCATCGGCCTGCCGGAAACCAAGCTGGGCATTATGCCGGGCTTTGGCGGCTCCGTCCGTATGCCGCGCATGCTGGGCGCCGACAGCGCGCTGGAGATCATTGCCGCGGGTAAAGACGTCGGCGCAGAACAGGCGCAGAAAATTGGCCTGGTCGACGGCGTGGTGAAACCTGAGAAGCTTGTTGAAGGCGCACTCGCCATTCTGCGTCAGGCCATTAACGGCGATCTGGACTGGAAGGCCAAACGCCAGCCGAAGCTGGAACCGTTAAAACTCAGCAAGATTGAAGCCACCATGAGCTTCACCATAGCCAAAGGCATGGTGATGCAGACGGCGGGTAAACACTACCCGGCGCCGATCGCGGCGGTGAAAACCATTGAAGCGGCTGCCCGTTTCGGGCGCGATGAAGCGCTGAAGCTCGAAAATCAGAGCTTTGTCCCGCTGGCGCACACCAATGAAGCGCGCGCGCTGGTCGGTATCTTCCTCAACGATCAGTTCGTAAAAGGGAAAGCCAAACAGCTGACCAAAAACGTTGAGACGCCAAAACATGCGGCGGTACTCGGCGCGGGCATTATGGGTGGCGGCATCGCCTACCAGTCGGTCTGGAAAGGCGTGCCGGTAGTGATGAAAGACATCAACGAGAAATCCCTGACGCTGGGCATGACCGAAGCGGCCAAGCTGCTGAATAAACAGCTGGAACGCGGAAAAATTGACGGACTGAAGCTCGCAGGCGTGATCTCCACCATTCAGCCCGTGCTGGAATACAGCGGTTTCGACCGTGTCGACGTGGTGGTCGAAGCCGTCGTCGAGAACCCGAAAGTGAAAAAAGCGGTGCTGGCGGAAACGGAAGACAAGGTTCGCCCGGGTACCGTTCTGGCCTCTAACACCTCCACCATTCCAATCAGCGAACTGGCGAGCGTGCTGAAGCGTCCGGAAAACTTCTGCGGTATGCACTTCTTCAACCCGGTACACCGTATGCCGCTGGTCGAAGTGATCCGCGGGGAAAAAACCTCTGACGACACCATCGCTAAAGTGGTGGCATGGGCCAGCAAGATGGGCAAAACGCCGATCGTCGTTAACGACTGCCCGGGCTTCTTCGTCAACCGCGTGCTGTTCCCTTACTTCGCCGGTTTTAGCCAGCTGCTGCGCGACGGCGCGGACTTCCGCAAAATCGACAAAGTGATGGAAAAACAGTTCGGCTGGCCGATGGGCCCGGCGTATCTGCTGGACGTTGTGGGCATTGATACCGCCCACCACGCCCAGGCGGTGATGGCGGCAGGTTTCCCGCAGCGCATGCAGAAAGACTATCGCGACGCCATTGACGCGCTGTTCGACGCTAACCGCTTCGGTCAGAAAAACGGCCTGGGCTTCTGGCGCTATAAAGAAGACAGCAAAGGCAAACCGAAGAAAGAAGAAGATCCGGCGGTGGATGGCCTGCTGGCCGACGTCAGTCAGCCAAAACGCGACTTCACAGACGATGAAATCATCGCCCGGATGATGATCCCGATGATTAACGAAGTGGTGCGTTGCCTCGAAGAAGGCATTATCGCCAGCCCGGCAGAAGCCGACATGGCGCTGGTGTATGGCCTCGGCTTCCCTCCGTTCCACGGCGGCGCGTTCCGCTGGCTGGACACGCTCGGCAGCGCACGCTATCTCGATATGGCCCAGCAGTATCAGCACCTCGGCCCGCTGTATGAAGTGCCGGAAGGGCTGCGTAATAAAGCGCGCCATAACGAACCCTACTATCCCGCAGTTGAGCCAGCCCGTCCGGTTGGCGAGCTGAAAACGGCTTAAGGAGTCACAATGGAAAAGGTTGTCATTGTTGATGCGATTCGCACCCCGATGGGCCGTTCAAAAGGCGGCGCGTTCCGTAACGTGCGTGCGGAAGACCTCTCCGCGCACCTGATGCGTAGCCTGCTGGCGCGTAACCCGGCGCTGGATCCGGCTGCGCTGGACGATATCTACTGGGGCTGCGTGCAGCAGACCCTGGAGCAGGGCTTCAACATCGCCCGCAACGCGTCACTGCTGGCGGAGATCCCGCATTCGGTTCCGGCCGTCACCGTCAACCGCCTGTGCGGTTCGTCAATGCAGGCGCTGCACGACGCGGCCCGCATGATCATGACCGGCGATGCGCAGGCCTGCCTGGTGGGCGGCGTCGAGCACATGGGTCACGTCCCGATGAGCCACGGGGTCGACTTCCATCCCGGCATGAGCCGCAACGTGGCGAAAGCGGCGGGGATGATGGGCCTGACCGCCGAGATGCTCTCCCGCCTGCACGGCATCAGCCGCGAAATGCAGGATGCCTTTGCCGCGCGCTCTCACGCTCGCGCCTGGGCCGCCACGCAGTCCGGTGCCTTTAAGAACGAGATCATCCCGACCGGCGGCCACGATGCAGACGGCGTTCTGAAGCAGTTCAGCTACGATGAAGTCATTCGCCCGGAAACCACCGTCGAAGCGCTTTCCACCCTGCGTCCGGCGTTTGACCCCGTCACCGGTACGGTCACGGCAGGGACCTCGTCGGCGCTGTCCGACGGCGCCGCCGCGATGCTGGTGATGAGCGAAAGCCGCGCCCGCGAGCTGGGGTTAACGCCTCGCGCCCGCGTGCGTTCGATGGCGGTCGTGGGCTGCGATCCGTCGATCATGGGCTACGGCCCGGTTCCGGCTTCAAAGCTGGCGCTGAAAAAAGCGGGCTTAACCGCCAGCGACATCGATCTGTTTGAGATGAACGAAGCGTTCGCCGCGCAGATCCTGCCGTGCATTAAAGATCTGGGGCTGATGGAGCAGATCGACGAGAAGATTAACCTCAACGGCGGCGCGATCGCCCTCGGACACCCGCTGGGCTGTTCCGGGGCGCGTATCAGCACGACGCTGATCAACCTGATGGAACGCAAAGATGCCCAGTTTGGTCTGGCAACGATGTGTATCGGTCTGGGTCAGGGTATCGCGACGGTGTTTGAGAGAGTGTAAGGCTATAACGTAGGCCCGATAAGCATCGCGCCATCGGGCTTTTGCCGGGAGGCGCTGCGCTTTCCCGGCCTACGAGAGGTACCTCGCCGCCGGTCGTGTCACTGGCGAAGAGAGACAGTTTAGTTGCCGTTCTTCCCGCCTGTCAGGGGCGGGTTTTTTATTTAAATGAAGGCAAACGCATCGCCAAAGAGGCGGTCTTCACGCGCATCACGTTCGTTACAGAACAGATCGCGGGCGATTTTCGCCATCTCGAAACGCCCTGCAATATAGATGTCATGTCCTGCCAGCGTACCGTGATCCTGCAGCACTGCCGTCAGTACCGTACCGCTACGCCCGCGCCAGCCCTCTTCCGGCTGCTCAACCACCGGCTCAATGCGCAGGTTAGGATGGGTGACGCTCAGCGCTTCGAGTTCGGACAGGTCATACAGGTGTTTCTCTTCACGGCCACCCCAGTAGATGGTGATATCACGGTCGGGATTACGCGCCAGGGCGGTCAGCAGAATGGAGCGCACGTAGGAGAAACCTGTACCACCGGCAATCAGGATCAGCGGACGGTCTTCATCATCGCGCAGCCACGCATCACCGTGCGGAATATCCACCACTATCTCGCGCTCTTTAAGAATGCGGTCCATGACGGCCATCGCATACAGGTTAAGCTCTGACGCACCAATATGAAGCTCAATAAATTCCTGCTCCGCTGGCGTTGAGGCCATAGAGAAAGGACGCTTATCACGCTCATCCATCACGACCATCAGATACTGACCCGCGCGGAAAGAGAATGGCGCTTCTGGCACTAAACGGACGCGATATACGGTGTCGGTGATGGCATCTACCGAGGTCACTTTACAGCTTAAGGTTGTCATTCGCTCTCTCTGTCGGGAAGTCTATAGGGCTTAACGGTCAGTTCAGGGTTTACCGTTATTCATTATGGCCAGTTCGTCCCAGATCGCATCAATGCGCGCGGTCACAGCAGGATCTTTTTTGATCGGGCGACCCCATTCACGATCGGTTTCGCCAGGCCATTTATTTGTGGCATCCAGTCCCATTTTTGAGCCAAGGCCGGAAACCGGCGAGGCAAAATCCAGGTAATCTATCGGCGTGTTTTCGACTAACACCGTATCGCGCGCCGGGTCCATTCGCGTAGTAATGGCCCAGATTACGTCATTCCAGTCGCGGGCGTTAACGTCATCATCGCAGACAATAACAAATTTGGTATACATAAACTGGCGCAGGAAAGACCACACGCCCATCATCACGCGTTTCGCGTGACCAGGATACTGCTTCTTCATCGTGACGACCGCCAGGCGATACGAGCATCCTTCAGGCGGCAGATAAAAATCAACAATTTCCGGGAACTGCTTTTGCAGGATCGGCACAAACACTTCATTCAGCGCCACGCCCAGTACTGCCGGTTCATCCGGTGGACGCCCGGTATACGTGGAGTGATAAATCGCATCTTCACGCTGCGTAATGTGCGTCACGGTGAACACCGGGAAGTTATCCACTTCGTTGTAATAGCCGGTGTGGTCGCCGTAAGGGCCTTCTGGCGCCAGTTCACCCTGCTCAATGTAACCTTCCAGCACAATTTCTGCACTGGCCGGAACTTCGAGATCGTTAGAGATACACTTCACGACTTCCGTTTTCGTTCCGCGCAGCAGGCCTGCAAAGGCATATTCCGAGAGCGTATCCGGTACGGGCGTGACGGCTCCCAGAATGGTGGCCGGATCGGCGCCCAGCGCGACAGACACCGGGAAGCGTTCACCCGGGCGCGCTGCACACCACTCCTGAAAATCGAGCGCGCCGCCGCGATGCGACAGCCAGCGCATGATGAGCTTATTCTTGCCAATCAACTGCTGGCGGTAAATACCAAGATTCTGGCGCTCTTTGTGCGGACCGCGCGTGACGGTCAGTCCCCAGGTGATCAGCGGCGCGGCATCTTCCGGCCAGCACTGCATGATAGGGATTTTAGTCAAATCAACCGCATCGCCTTCCAGCACCTTCTGCTGGCAGGGCGCGCCGCGCAGGCGTTTGGTGGGCATGTTTAGCACCTGCTTAAACTGCGGCAGCTTGTCGAACAGATCGCGGAAGCCTTTCGGCGGCTCCGGCTCTTTCAGGAAGGCCAGCAGCTTACCGACTTCACGCAGGGCCGTGACGTCTTCCTGCCCCATCCCCAGTGCGACGCGACGCGGTGTACCAAACAGGTTGCACAGCACCGGCATGGCGTACCCTTTCGGATTTTCAAACAGTAATGCGGGGCCACCGGCACGCAGGGTGCGGTCAGCAATTTCTGTCATCTCCAGATAAGGATCGACAGGAAGTGTTATACGTTTGAGTTCACCCTGCTTTTCCAGCAGCGTCAGGAAGTCGCGGAGATCGTGGTATTTCATGCAGTTAATCATGGCCTCTCTGTAAGCGCTTCATTATACGGCGTAAGACTGCTTGATGCTGTAATTTTGTTAAATTAGCGTGAAGTTATGCGTTCTGTCCCATTTTCGCCCATTATAATCAACTTAGCGATCCCGCCAGGGTTTTGATATGCTTGCGCCCCGAACTAAGGGAAAGAGTGATTATGCAGGCCTGGTATTTACTGTATTGCAAACGCGGGCAACTTCAGCGCGCGCAGGAACATCTTGAACGTCAGTCAGTCAATTGCCTGACGCCCGTGATCACGCTTGAAAAAATGCAGCGCGGGAAGCGCACAACCGTTAGCGAGCCGTTGTTCCCGAACTACCTGTTCGTGGAGTTCGATCCGGAGGTGATCCACACCACCACCATCAGCGCCACGCGCGGCGTCAGCCATTTTGTTCGCTTCGGCGCTCACCCCGCGACGGTTCCCTCATCGGTCATCCACCAGCTGTCGATTTATCAGCAGCCCGAAGACCTTACCGACCCGGAAACGCCCTACACGGGCGATAGCGTCGTGATTACCGAAGGGGCTTTCGAAGGCCTTCAGGCGATTTTTGCCGAGCCGGACGGGGAAGCGCGCTCTATGCTGTTGCTTAATCTGCTGAACAAGCAGGTGCTGCAGAGCGTTAAAAACACTGACTTCCGCAAACTTTAAACGTTTATCCCAAACAGATTACGCACGTTGTCATCCGTCTGTGCGGAAAGCCAGTGCGGATCCTCTCCGCGCCACATCGCGACACGCTCAACTATGTGCCCCAGATAAGCGGGCTCATTGCGTCGCGATGCCGGTTTGGGTTGCATATCGCGCGGGAGCAGATAGGGCGCATCCGTTTCAAGGAGCAACCGGTCAGCCGGGATCGCCGGTAGCAGCTCCCGAAGCTCAAGCCCGCGGCGCTCATCGCAAACCCAGCCGGTAATCCCCAGATAAAGCCCGCGCTCCAGGCACTCCAGCGCCTCCTGCCGTGAGCCGGTGAAGCAGTGCAGCACCGCGCCGGGCAGTTTCTCGAGCCACGGATCCAGCAGAGTCAGGAAACGCTCATGCGCGTCGCGGCAGTGCATAAATACGGGCATTTCAAGCTCTGCCGCCAGCGCAAGCTGGGCAGTGAATGCCTTTTCCTGCTCTTCAGGCGTGGAAAAGTTACGGTTGAAATCGAGGCCGCATTCGCCAATCGCCACCACTTCTGGTGTCTTCGCCAGCCTGCGCAGGGTTTCCCCGCTTTCCGGGGTCCACTGGCTGCTGTCGTGAGGATGCACGCCAGCGGTAGACCAACAGCGTTCGTAGCGTTGCGCCAGCTGCTGCGCCTGCTCGCTCTCATGCAGGTTGGTGCCCGTCAGCAGCAGCCCTTTCACCCCAGCGGCAAACGCGCGCGCAACCACCTCATCACGATCTTTCGCAAACTGCGAGCTGGTCAGGTTGAGTCCGATATCAAACATGCGAATCCCCATATAACAACCGCCCTGACGGGCGGCTGGTTTTACTCTTCAGTGGTCTTGTCGGAGGTATCGTCTTCGTCATCCGACCGACGCCCTTTACCCACGTAGAAACGTGAGAAGAAGACGCCGACCTCAAACAGGCAGTACATCGGTATGGCCAGCAGCGTCTGGGAGAATACATCCGGCGGGGTCAACAGCATGCCGACCACGAAGGCGCCGACCAGGATATACGGACGCTTCTTACGCAGGTCATCCGGCGTGGTGACCCCTACCCAGCAGAGCAGCACAATGGCCACCGGCACTTCGAATGCCACCCCAAACGCCATAAACAGCGCCATCACAAAGCTAAGATAGCTGGCGATATCCGTCGACACCTGGACGCCTTCCGGCGCGGTATGTGTCAGGAAGCCGAAGGCCAGCGGGAAGACAACGAAATAGGCAAACGCCATGCCGATATAGAACAGCAGCGAACTGGATACCAGCAGCGGAATGACCAGCTTGCGTTCGTGCTTATACAGTGCCGGCGCCACAAAGGCCCACACCTGGTACAGAATGACGGGCGCAGAGGCAATCAACGACACCCAAAAGGTCAACTTGATGGGGGTAAAGAACGGAGAAGCAACGTCTGTTGCAATCATCGTTGCGCCCAGCGGCATCTGCTTGATCAGCGGCGCAGAAACCACCTGGTAGATATCGTTGGCGAAATAGACCAGGCATAGAAAAATAACGAGAACCGCAATAATGCAGTTTAACAGACGCTTACGCAGCTCTATGAGGTGCGTAATCAGCGGTTGAGTATCATCTACAGCCATGTTTACGCTTTATCACTCGACGAGGGGGATGATTCGGAAACGGGTGCGGCGGGCTTTGCCTCGGCAGCGTTAACCACGGGCTTTTCCGGCTGCACCTGTTTTTTCACTTCGGTTTCCTGCGGCGTCTGTTCAGGCGCAGCAGCCTGATGTTCAGCGCTGGCAGGCGTGACGCCCTCACGCTGTTCTTCGCTGCCCTTCACCACCGGGTTATGGATGGTGTTCGCTTCATCGCTCGCTTTTTCAGGATCGTTGATGCTATAGGAGCGCTTCATGGATTCCGCCGCTTCGCGCAGCTCATCCATTGACGCTTTCAGTTCCGGCGTCAGGTTATCCATGCTCGCCTTCTCAACCTTTTTCAGGCTTTCCTGAAATTCCTGCAGCTTAAGCTCCTGGGCCAGTTCATTCTGAACGGTCGATGCCAGCGATCTCAGCGCACGAACCCAGCCCGCAACGGTTTTCACCGCCACCGGCAGACGCTGAGGCCCCAGCACGATCAGGCCAATCACAAAGACCAGCAGGAGCTCACTAAAACCAATGTCGAACACGACTTACACCTGCTCTTTATCGTGGCGTTTAGCGTCTTCCTTTTTGGCTTCTTCTTGCTTGTCGGTGATGGATTTAGCAGTAAAGTCAGCGTCCTGGCTGGTTTTATCCTGCTTGCTCTCATCATCGCTCATCGCTTTTTTGAAGCCTTTGATAGACGCGCCCAGATCGGAACCAATAGAACCGAGCTTTTTGGTGCCAAACAGCAGCACGACGATGACGGCAATGATCAACAATTGCCAGATACTGATACCACCCATACATGTTCCTCAGGGATAGATGATTAATAAGTCAGGTCGCATTATACGTATGCGACCTGTCGATAGCGACGCAAACTCAGCGCGTTTTTCGCCATCCGGCAAGCCAGACAACCACCCCGGCGGCCATCAGCCAGGCGGGCATCATCTGCCACTCCGGGCGGTTGATCAGCAGCAGCGTACCGCTCAGCAGCAGCGTTGCGCCAATCCCAAAGAGATAGCGTGACTGGCCCTGGCGAACACGGCTGGACTGAAGTTCGCGAGCGATTTTATCCATGCTATGCTGAAGGTTCTTGCTCTGACGCAAACTGTCATAAACCAGTTCAGGAATTTCAGGCATTTTTTCTATCCAGAACGGGCCTTTCTCTTTCAGCGAGCGCACCAGCGCCGGAATGCCAACCTGATCCTTAATCCAGGATTCCAGGAAGGGTTTCGCGGTCTTCCACAAGTCTAACTGAGGATAGAGCTGTCGGCCTACACCCTCAACGTAAAGTAGTGTTTTCTGAAGTAAAACTAGCTGTGGCTGAACTTCCATATTAAAGCGGCGAGCCGTGTTGAACAGGTTCAACAGCACATGTCCGAAGGAGATTTCCGCCAGCGGTTTTTCAAAAATCGGTTCGCAAACGGTCCGGATCGCAAACTCGAACTCTTCGACGTTGGTGTCCGGCGGCACCCAGCCGGAATCGACGTGCAGCTCGGCCACCTTACGGTAGTCGCGGTTGAAGAACGCGATAAAGTTCTCGGCCAGATACCGTTTATCTTCTTTATTCAGCGACCCCACAATCCCGCAGTCGATACCGATATACTTCGGATCCTCAGGGTGCTCGTAGCTCACGAAGATATTGCCCGGGTGCATGTCCGCATGGAAAAAGCTGTCGCGGAACACCTGGGTGAAGAAGACCTGCACGCCACGCTCGGCCAACAGCTTCATGTTCGTTCCCTGCTTCTCCAGGGCCACCACATCCGAAACCGGAATACCGTAGATACGCTCCATCACCATCATGTTCTGGCTGCAGTAGTCAGAATAGACTTCAGGGACATAAAGCATCGGGCTGTTTTCAAAGTTGCGACGCAGCTGAATAGCGTTTGCCGATTCGCGCAGCAGGTTTAGCTCATCAATCAGTGTTTTTTCATATTCCCGCACCACTTCCATCGGGCGCAGTCGGCGGCCATCAGGTAATAAACGCGGAACCCAACGGGCCAGACGGTAAATCAGCTTCATGTCGGCTTTGATGATCGGCAGAATATCCGGGCGGATCACCTTAATCACCACCTCTTTGCCGTTTTCTTTCAGACGCGCAGTGTGCACCTGAGCAATAGAAGCCGACGCCAGCGGTTCTATTTCGAAATCGTCAAACCAGGTTTCAACGGGAAGATTACCCATCGCCTCTTCGATCTGTTTCTTCGCCCTCACCCCGTCAAACGGGGCAACACGGTCCTGCAGCATCGCCAGTTCATCGGCAATGTGCGGCGGAAAGAGATCGCGGCGGGTCGACAGCATCTGCCCGAACTTAATCCATACCGGGCCAAGCTCCTGCAGCGCCAGGCGAAGGCGTTCGCCCAGCGGCTGACCTTTATGGCGGTTAGGCATCCAGAACAGCATCCGCCGCCAGATACGAAGCGGCAGCGTGATACGCATTTTAGGGATCAGCTCGTCGAGCCCGTAGCTCAAAAAGGTACGAATAATGAAGTAGAGGCGCCGAATTTCACCAGGCGTCATTTGCCCTCCAGTTTTTCCAGCCGTTTGGTTAACGCATCAACCGCACGTTCAACAGCCGCGGTTTCTTCCGCAAACCATGCCACTTCCAGCGGTCCGGGGGCCATTCGCCACTCTTCAGTCAGTACTTCCGCCGCATAGCGTTGCTGACGTAGCAGGCTTTTACGCGCAAAGGACGCGCCACCATGAAGAACCTTCCCGATGCCTTCCGCGGCAATGTCACCGATAAACGGCGCGAGCAGCTCTGCCGGATCAAACTCCGCCAGATCGGTAAGCGCAACGAAGTTCTGCACGACCTGAATGTCGCCTTCCACTTCCAGCTCACCGCTGCGGATAAGTGCCGTTAATTGCTGGCGATCGCGCAGTTTTGGCAGCACGCTCATGTGCGTGATGACCGAGCAGTCGGCGTCACCTTCCCACGCCCCCAGAACGTCAAGCTGGCGTTCGCTGAAGACCAGCACCAGCGGCGTCGAGAACTCTTTTAAAACAATGCGTAATACCTTCCCGTTTAGCCGCTGACGCGCAGCTTTCAGCGCTGGCGCACGATAGAGAAAGGCATTCAGTACGTTTTCGATACCTGCGGAGACTAAGGGTTTAAAGGGCACGGGACACCTCCACTCAGAACTTGTAACCGCGATGCAGCGCGACGACACCCGCCGTCAGGTTGAAATATTCAACGTTCTCGAATTCAGCATCCTGCATCATGGCTTTTAAGGTGTCTTGATCCGGGTGCATACGGATAGATTCCGCCAGATAGCGATAGCTTTCCGCGTCGTTAGCCACCAGCTCACCGATGCGCGGCAGCACGTGGAATGAATAGGCGTCGTAAGCTTTGCTCAGCGGCTCGATAATCGGTTTGGAGAATTCGAGCACCAGCAGGCGTCCACCCGGCTTCAGCACGCGATACATGGAGCGCAGCGCTTTTTCTTTATCGGTCACGTTACGCAGACCGAAGGAGATCGTGATGCAGTCAAAGGTATTATCCGGAAATGGCAGCGCTTCGGCGTTGGCCTGCACATATTCCACATTCCCCACCACGCCGATGTTACGCAGCTTTTCGCGGCCCATTTTGAGCATGGAGTCATTAATATCGGCGAGGACAACGCGCCCGGTTTCGCCCACCAGACGAGAGAATTTCGCGGTTAAATCGCCCGTACCACCGGCTAAATCCAGCACCGTTTGTCCACGACGCACGCCGCTACAGTCGATAGTGAAGCGCTTCCACAAGCGATGAATGCCGAACGACATCAGATCATTCATCACATCGTACTTCGCCGCCACGGAATGAAATACGTGGGCCACCATGTCAGCTTTCTGCGCTTTGGCGACAGTCTGAAAGCCAAAGTGCGTTGTGTCTTGTGAATCGTCAACCATCTCAGAGCCTGCTAATCAGTAAAATGTTCGTGAAGTGTAACAGATTGGGCGCAATTGCCCTACGTTTCAACCACCGCGAAAGAAACGCGCCGGGGAGTCGTTCGGTGATAAATCGGCCGCTAACGTGTTGTCTTCACTGTTTGTCTTTTGTTCGTCCGCCCCTTCACGCAGGCGAAACTCGTCGTCCTGGGCGGTAGCCTGTTCAACCAATTCCGGATTAATCTCGCGTTTCACCTCAACCCCCAGGCTGCGGAATGATTCGGCCTGCGCCAGAAGATTGCCACGTCCTGAGGCGAGTTTTTTCATCGCCTGACGGTAGTTATCCTGCGCGCGGTCCAGGCTCTGCCCGACTGAGGACATGTCGTCCACGAAGAGGCGCATTTTGTCGTACAGCTTGCTGGCGCGGTCGGCAATCTGCTGCGCGTTGCGGCTCTGGTGCTCGTAGCGCCACAGGTTCGCAATCGTGCGTAAGGCCACCAGCAGCGTGGTGGGGCTGACCAGCATAATATTATTTTTAAGCGCTTCGGTGATGAGTTCAGGCTGCCTGTCGAGTGCCAGCAGAAACGCGGGCTCGACCGGAATAAACATCAGGACATAGTCCAGCGAGCGCAGCCCCGGTAGCTGCTGATAGTCTTTCCTGCCGAGCAGGCGAATATGATTACGCACCGAGGCAATGTGCTCCTGCAGCGCCGATTCTCGGGTGTAGTCATCCTCCGCATTGAAGTAACGCTCATACGCCACCAGCGTCATTTTGGCGTCAATCACCACATCTTTGCCCTGCGGCAGCCGCACAATCACATCCGGCTGCATTCGCGAGCGGGCATCGTTTTCGATACTCACCTGGGTTTCGTATTCATACCCTTCCCGCAGGCCAGAGGCTTCCAGGACGCGGGTCAGCACCACTTCTCCCCAGTTGCCCTGGGTTTTGTTATCCCCTTTAAGCGCGCGGGTGAGGTTGACCGCCTCCTGCGCCATCTGGGCATTCAGCTGCTGGAGATTGCGGATTTCATGCGCCAGGGTGTGCCGCTCTCGGGCTTCCTGACCAAAGCTGTCCTGTACCTGGCGGCGGAAGCCGTCCAGCTGTTCACGCAGGGGCGTCAGCAGGCTGTTCAGGCTCTGGCGGTTCTGCTCGTCAACGCGGCGGTTGCTGTGCTCAAAAATACGGTTCGCGAGGTTTTCAAACTGTTCGCTGAGGCGCTGCTCGCTGTTGATCATCTGGCGGATTTTATCTTCCGCATGCAGTTGAGTGGATTCCAGACGGGTGGTCACTTCGCGGAGATCGGCCTCCAGCGAGGTGTTGATATCTCTCAGGTTGCGCAGCTCGTTGTTGAGTAACTCGCACTCCTCTCGCCAGTGATCACTCAGCGCAAGCTGCTGCTTTGCCGCGCTTAATTCGGCGACGATCTCTTCGCGTTCAGCCAGCTGATCGGCCTTCTGCTGTGCATTCTGATAGCTGGAAATGAGCCAGCCTATCGCCACGCCCGCCAGCGCAATCACCGCATAAATCAGGACTGAGATATCCACAATGCCCCCTGCATCAACGTATTACCCGCACAAAATAAGATTGTGCTGTATAAACGTCCAGTTTGAAAGGGTTTTCCTGCGAGGCGCTACGCAAAAAATAAAGGCCGAACGTGTCGGCCTTTGATTTCGAAAGGAGAGGATTAGATCAGGCGACGCGCGGCTTCAACCACGATTTTCACCGCATGACTTTCGGTCTGCTTCATGGTTTCAGCGTTCGGGATCTCCTGCTGAGTACGGTTGACGATAACGCCCGCCACCATACCGGCACGCAGGCCCTGGCTTGCGCACATGGTCAGCAGCGTGGCGGATTCCATTTCGTAGTTCATCACGCCCATGGACTGCCACTCTTCCATAGAGCCTTTGAAGCGGCTTACCACGCGGCCAGAGAAGGTGTCGTAACGCTCCTGACCGGGATAGAAGGTATCGGACGAAGCGGTTACACCCACGTGAGTGGTCGCGCCAACGGATTTCGCGGCTTCAACCAGCGCGGTGGTACATTCAAAGTCTGCTACTGCCGGGAATTCCATCGGCGCAAAGTGCAGGCTTGCGCCATCCAGACGCACGGACGCGGTCGTGACCAGCACGTCGCCCACGTTGATGTGCGGCTGAATAGCACCGGTCGTACCGATACGCAGGAAAGTACGAATGCCCAGCTGTGCCAGCTCTTCAACAGCAATAGACGTAGACGGGCCACCGATACCGGTAGAACACACGATCACGGCTTTACCATCCAGCTCTGCGCGCCAGGTGGTGAATTCACGATGGGCTGCCAGCTTAACCGGCTTATCCATCAGCGCGGCGATCTTTTCCACACGCTCCGGATCGCCAGGGACGATAGCGAGCGTAGCCCCTTGTAAATCGTTTTTAGTGAGGCCGAGATGAAAAACATCAGACTTAGACATAGGTGACTCCTCTGTGGGTCGGTTAGTCAGAAGAAGTAAAACGGTACTTTACAGAAGCGGAAAGCATAATTTCGTGACACATCTCACCATGAATGAAAATGATTGCATTGTATTTCCACAAAAAGGTGATTTACATCACATTAACAAGTTATATCGTCAGGTGCTGCACAAAAGATAGACCGTTTAAGGCACTGTGAGTTGTTAACCTGGTGACTATATTTACCTTTGCGCTAACTCATTGGTACGGAGAATGCCATGACTGAAAAAACCGGTTTTGCACCTGCTGCGGCCCCGCATGCCTCAACCATCGTCTCAACGTCTGAAGAGGCCATCACGGCGGGTGAGACCTCTATTCCCTCGCAGGGAGAGAATATGCCTGCTTACCACGCACGACCAAAATCGGCAGACGGTCCGCTGCCCATCGTGATCGTGGTTCAGGAAATTTTCGGCGTTCACGAACACATTCGCGACCTCTGCCGCCGGCTGGCGCTGGAAGGCTATCTGGCCGTTGCGCCAGAGCTCTACTTTCGCCAGGGCGATCCGAACGATTACAGCGATATTCCCACCTTGCTCAGCAACCTGGTCAGCAAAGTCCCGGATGCGCAGGTGCTGGCCGATCTCGACCACGTCGCCAGCTGGGCGGCGCGCAACGGGGGCGATCCCCATCGTCTGCTGGTCACCGGTTTCTGCTGGGGCGGACGCATCAGCTGGCTGTATGCCGCGCATAACCCGCAGCTTAAAGCCGCTGTGGCCTGGTACGGTAAACTGGTAGGTGAAAAAACACTCAATTCACCGAAACATCCCGTGGATATCGCCACGGAGCTGAATGCCCCCGTATTAGGGCTGTATGGCGGTCAGGACACCGGTATTTCGCTGGATTCGGTAGAGACCATGCGCCATGCGCTCCGTGCGGCCAATGCGAAGGCGGAGATCGTGGTGTATCCGGATGCCGGGCACGCGTTTAACGCGGATTATCGTCCGAGCTATCACGCGGAATCAGCCAAAGACGGCTGGCAGAGAATGCTGGCGTGGTTCAGCCAGTACGGCGGTAAAAAAGCGTAAAAAAAAGCCCGGTGGCGTCTACGCCTTACCGGGCCTACGCATCATCAAGCCTGACGCAAGTTTTGCGCCGCCTTCACCATGTTCGCCAGCGCGGCACGCGTCTCCGGCCAGCCGCGAGTTTTCAGGCCGCAGTCCGGGTTAACCCACAGACGCTCTGCCGGAATGCGCTGGGCCGCTTTTTTCAGCAGCGACTCAATCCACTCCACGCTCGGCACGTTCGGAGAGTGGATGTCGTACACCCCCGGACCGATTTCGTTCGGGTAGTCGAATTCTTCAAACGACTCCAGCAGCTCCATGTCTGAACGCGAGGTCTCGATGGTGATCACGTCAGCGTCCAGCGCGGCAATCGAATCCATGATGTCGTTGAATTCGCAGTAACACATGTGGGTGTGGATCTGGGTGTCGTCCTTCGCCACCGCGGCGTTGATGCGAAACGCCTCCACGCCCCACTTCAGGTAGGCATCCCAGTCGCTGCGGCGCAGCGGCAGACCTTCGCGCAGGGCCGGTTCGTCAATCTGGATGATGCCTATGCCTGCAGCTTCCAGATCCGCCACTTCATCACGGAGCGCCAGCGCGATTTGCTTCGCGATGGTCTCGCGGGTTACGTCTTCACGCGGGAAGGACCAGCAAAGGATGGTCACCGGACCGGTGAGCATGCCTTTTACCGGCTTGTCGGTCAGGGACTGGGCGTACTTCGCCCACTCAACCGTGATCGGCTCCGGGCGGCTGACGTCACCGATGACTACCGGCGGCTTGACGCAGCGGGAGCCATAGCTTTGCACCCAGCCGTTCTGGGTAAAGACGAACCCGTCCAGGTGTTCACCGAAGTATTCCACCATGTCGTTACGCTCGGCCTCGCCGTGCACCAGCACGTCCAGCCCCAGCCGCTCCTGCTCGATAATCGCCTGCTTGATGTGTTCGGCAATCCCGGTGCGGTAGTGATTCGCATCCAGATTCCCCTTTTTGAAGTCCAGACGCAGGCCGCGGATTTCGGTGGTCTGCGGGAAGGAACCGATAGTGGTGGTTGGCCACGCGGGCAGGTTGAACCGGGCGCGCTGGGCTTCGGCACGGACTTCATACGGGCTCTGACGCTGGCTGTCCCGGGCGGTGATGGCCGCCAGGCGTTTTTCCACTGCCGGGTTATGCACGCGCGCCGAGTGACGACGTGCCTGGATCGGTGCACTCCATGCGTTAATCGCCGCCGTGTCGCCGCTGTTCAGCGCATCGCGCAGCAGCGCCAGCTCTTCACATTTTTGCAGGGCGAAGGCAAACCAACTTTTCACCTCAGCATCAAGACGGGTTTCCACGCTCAAATCGATCGGGCTGTGCAGCAGGGAGCAGGACGAGGCCACCCACAGCTCACGTTTGCCGACGATGTCCTTGATCTGCGCATATTTCTCGGTCAGATCGGCACGCCAGACGTTACGACCGTTAATCAGGCCAGCGGAGAGCAGCCAGTCCGCAGGCAGACGCTTGTGCAGCTCCGCCACTTCGTCTTTGCCGTGCACCAGGTCAACGTGCAGACCCTGCACCGGCAATCTGGTGATGGTGCTGAGGTTCGGCGTCACACCTTCAAAGTAGGTGGTAAGCAACAGCTTCACCTGCCCGTTGAGTGCATCGTAAGCCGGTTTGAAAGCATCAAGCCACTCCTGCGGCAGCTCGAGCACCAGCGCGGGTTCGTCGATTTGCACCCACTGAATGCCACGTTTGCCCAGCTCAATCAGCACCTGTTTGTAGACCGGCAGAATGTCCTTCAGCAGGCTCAGACGATCGAACTGCTCGCCTTTGACTTTCCCCAACCACAGATAGGTCACCGGCCCCAACAGTACGGGTTTCACCTGGTGGCCCAGCGCCAGCGCTTCGTCCACTTCATCCAGAAGCTGCGTCCAGGTCAGCCTGAACTGCTGACCTTTTACGAACTCTGGCACCATATAGTGATAGTTAGTGTTAAACCACTTGGTCATTTCCGCCGCTGCCGCTGGCTCACCCGTTGGCGCACGGCCACGGCCGATGCGGAACAGGGTATCGATATCTACCGATCCATCGTTGTTCTGATGACGAGCCGGCACGTTGCCAAGCAGCAGGCTGGTCGTCAGAACATGGTCGTACCAGGCGAAATCGCCCACCGGCAGCAGGTCAATCCCCGCCTGCTTCTGCTGCGCCCAGTGACGGGCGCGCAGCTCGCGCCCCACCGCCAGCAGTTCTTCACGGGTGGCGTTCCCCGCCCAGTAGCTTTCTTGCGCTTTTTTCAGCTCGCGACGCAGGCCAACGCGAGGGAAACCGAGAGTGTGATTGCGGATTGTCATGGTATGCCCCTTGTGAAATTCGTTATTTAGACGTCCAGATGTTTACACTTCTATAATTGGCAGGTACTGTATATTCCTCAAGCGCAAAATGTTCATGGCGAAGTGAAGGACTTTCATGATCGAGATAAAACACCTGAAAACGCTGCAAGCGTTGCGGAACTGCGGATCGCTCGCGGCAGCGGCGGCCACGCTGCACCAGACCCAGTCCGCCCTTTCTCACCAGTTCAGCGATCTGGAACAACGCCTCGGCTTCCGTCTTTTTGTACGTAAGAGCCAGCCGCTGCGCTTTACGCCGCAGGGCGAAATTTTGCTTCAGCTGGCGAATCAGGTTCTGCCGCAGATCGCCAGCGCGCTGCAGGCGTGTAACGAACCGCAGCAGACCACGCTGCGTATCGCCATTGAGTGCCACAGCTGTATTCAGTGGCTGACCCCCGCGCTTGAGAACTTCCGCCAGAAGTGGCCGCAGGTGGAGATGGACTTTAAATCCGGCGTGACGTTCGACCCGCAGCCTTCGCTCCAGCAGGGCGAACTGGATCTGGTGATGACGTCCGATATTCTGCCGCGCAGCGGCCTGCACTATTCGCCGATGTTTGATTATGAGGTGCGCCTGGTGCTGGCACCGGACCATCCGCTGGCGACCAAAACGCGCATCACGCCGGAAGACCTGGCAACGGAAACGCTGCTGATTTACCCGGTGCAGCGCAGTCGTCTGGATATCTGGCGCCACTTCCTGCAGCCCGCAGGCATTAGCCCGCAGCTGAAAAGCGTGGATAACACCTTGCTGTTGATTCAGATGGTGGCGGCCAGCATGGGTATCGCGGCGCTGCCGCACTGGGTGGTGGAGAGTTTTGAACGCCAGGGCCTGGTGGTCACCAAAACCCTGGGTGAAGGACTGTGGAGCCGGCTGTACGCCGCCGTGCGCGATGGCGAGCAGCGTCAGCCGATTACGGAGGCGTTTATTCGCTCAGCGCGGAACCACGCGTGCGACCATCTTCCGTTTGTGCGGAGCGCGGAGCGACCCAGCGTCGATGGACCCACAGCGAAGCCAGGATCACCGCTCCCCCAATAAGGAAGCTCGGCCAGTGCGGCTGTTGCTGCCAGATGGCAAGGTTGACCAGCAGCCCTGCAGGAACATGTACGTTGTTCATGATCCCGAGCGTACCGGCGTCGACCTGCGTCGCGCCGTAGTTCCACATGAAGTACCCCAACCCGGAAGCCACGACGCCCAGCCAGACCAGAACACCCCACTGTACGGTGGTGGTCGGCAGCTTTTGCGGGTTACCCAGCATAAACCACGCCGCCACCGCGACGATCGCGGCCCCCATGTAGAACCACGCAAACGCGTTATGCTGCGGCATCGGACGGGTTTCCATCAGGCGTTTGTAGCCCACCATGCCGATGGCGAAGCTGATGTTGGCGAGCTGGACGAACATCAGCCCGGTCCAGAAGTGATCGCTCACTTTGTCGTAGCGAATAATTGCCGCGCCAATCACCGCCAGCGCCGCGCTCAGCAGATATCCCCAACGCAGGCGGCGCTTGCTGAGCAAATCGTAGATCAGCGTGATATAGAGCGGCGTTAGCACGGTGAACAGCAGGAATTCCGAGACGGACAGGTAGACATAAGCCCGGAAGCTGAACAGGTACATGATGCCGAGCTGCATCGCCCCCACCAGCATATACAGCACAATCGTTTTCAGCGACTGCCCGCGCGTGCGCAGAAACGGCAGGAACACCAGCGCCGCCAGCCCCACGCGCATCAGCACCGAGAAGTAGCTGTCGACCGAACCGGCAAGGTAATCGCCAATCAGGCTAAAGGAGAAGGCCCACAGGATAGTGGTGATAATGAGTAGCGCCACAATGCTTGTCTCTCAGAAAGAAGGACAGGCATTGTAGCGAACTCTTTAGTTGACAACTGAGCAATAAACAACCGAATGAAGATTATTCAAGGAACAGCTTGCGCAGGTATTTCGGTACCGCGTTGTCAGCGTTAGAACCAATCACCTCCAGCTCCGGGTGCAGATCTTTCAGACGCTGATGCGCGTTCTGCATGATGCAGCCCTTACCCGCCATCGACAGCATTTCAGCATCGTTCATGCCGTCACCAAAGGCGATACAGTCTTTCAGCTCGAAGCCCAGACGTTTCGCGACCGCTTCCAGCGCGTGCCCTTTGGAGACGCCTCCCGCCATCACTTCCAGACAGGTCAGGGTTGAGAAGCTGACGTTGACGCGATCGCCCCAGCGGGCGTTGATCGCCTGTTCCAGCGGCAGCAGCTCTTCGTGGCTGTCGCAGGTGAAGAACACCTTGCTGATCCCCTCCGGCTCAAGCAGGCCTGGCTCGTACAGGGAGTAGTTGAATACGGCTTCCTTGAAGAAACGCATCTCATCCGGGCGGTGGCGGTTCATGAACCAGTCGTCGTCGCGGTAAACGTTCGTAACGATAGCCGGGTTGTTGTGCACCACGCCGAACAGATCGGCGGCAATATCGCGATCCAGGTTGTGGGTAAAAATCAGGTTGCCGTCGGTATCATGCACACGCGCACCGTTGGAGGTGATCATGTACGATTTGATCTCAAGATTATCGCGGATCTGCCCCACGTCGACGTGGTGGCGGCCGGTGGCAAATACGAAGTTCACGCCACGGGCGGTCAGAAGCTTCAGGGTCTCTTTCGCGTAAGGCGACAGGGTGTGGTCAGGGGAAAGCAGCGTGCCATCTAAATCAGATGCAACAACCTGGTACATAGGGATTTCAACCTCTGGTGGAAAACAAAAATCAATTATGCCTGTTGAAAAATTCAACAATGGCGTTGAGCGCGACTGAGCGCATAGCGTCCTTTTCAAAAAGGATCTCATGGTACGCGCCGTTAATGACCAGCGGTTTTCCCCCTTCACAAGGGTGACCGGCGGCAGCGCGCAGTTCACAATAGCGGTCATGCATGCGGTTATCCACCACACGCTCTTCTTCCGCCTGAATCAGGAGTGTTGGCGTGTCGTCGTTGTCGACACCAGCCAGCACCTGCTCACCGGCAAGGATACCTTCCCGTACCCAGTGATATGTCGGGCCACCCACGCGCAGGCGGGGCTCATCGGCATAAAAACGCAGGTTACGACGATAGCGCTGGCGACTGTGCGTCAGCACGTTCATCGCAAACGGCAGCGCCCGCCAGCGTCCCGTCCCGATGGCATAGCCTTCCCGAATGCGCTGATGGCCCTCAGCCCAGTCGAGAATATGGCGTACCATCCAGTCAGGAAAACGCATGACGATGCCATACATCGGCGCGGTGAGCGCAATGGCGTCGCACTGGTGAGCGTGGCGCTGTAAAAACAGCGTTGAAATCGCACCGCCCATTGAGTGCGCCAGAATATAGCGCTTCCGCCAGGGGCCTGGCTCGACCTCCTGCTGCCAGAACGCGGCGAGATCGTCGACGTAATCGCTGAAGTTATCCACGTGGCCGCGATGGGTATCCGATAACAGGCGCCCTGAAAGCCCCTGCCCGCGGTGATCGATAATCAGCACATCGAAGCCCAGATGGAACAGGTCATAGGCCAGTTCGGCGTATTTGATGTAGCTCTCAATACGTCCGGGGCAGACCACAATGACCCGGTCATTTTTCTTGTCGTGAAAACGCACAAAGCGTACTGGAATATCGCCGACGCCCGTAAACTCATCTTCCTCACGCTGGCGCCAGAAATCGGTCAGCGGCCCCATGGAGAAAGCAGCAAATGCGTTTTCTCGTGTTTCCCAGTCCTTTTTCTGCTGAAACATCGGGTTTCTACTCACCTAAGCCAAGGAATATCGTTTTTTCGTAACCGGTCACAAAATGACTCAACAATAGCGTATTGTGGCATAAAAACAGACAATTCGGGAGTTTCAAATGACCTTCGAGTGGTGGTTCGCTTACCTGCTGACATCCATCATCCTTAGCCTTTCACCGGGCTCGGGCGCCATTAACACCATGACCACCTCCATCAACCACGGCTATCGCGGCGCGGCGGCGTCCATTGCCGGTTTGCAGACCGGGCTGGGCATTCATATCGTGCTGGTCGGGATTGGTCTGGGCACCCTGTTCTCCCGCTCCGTACTGGCCTTTGAAGTGCTGAAATGGGCCGGGGCGGCCTATCTGATTTGGCTCGGCATCCAGCAGTGGCGCGCGGCAGGCTCCATTAACCTGAATACGCTCGCTCAGACGCAAAACCACGGTCATCTGTTTAAGCGTGCGGTTTTCGTCAACCTGACCAACCCGAAGAGCATCGTTTTCCTCGCCGCGCTGTTCCCGCAGTTTATCGTGCCGCATCAGCCGCAGGTGATGCAGTATGTAGTGCTGGGCGCGACCACCATTATCGTCGATATTATCGTCATGATTGGTTACGCGACGCTGGCGCAGCGGATTGCGGCGTGGATTAAAGGGCCTAAGCAGATGAAGGCCCTGAATAAAGTCTTTGGTTCGCTGTTTATGCTGGTTGGCGCGCTGCTTGCGTCAGCGCGTCATGCTTAGCGAGAAATGATGAGATGAATGCCGAAGCCGGCGAACAGCGCGCCGGCGAAGCCGTCGATCCACTTCGCAATACGCTGGTAGCCGCGGCGCATCGCCGGTAAGGCGAACAGACTGGCCACGATGGTAAACCAGGCAAAGGTTTCAACGACGATCAGCAGGAAGATGCCCCAGCGTGCGCCCGCACCGACGCTATCACCCACAAACAGCGAGAACACAGAGCCGAAATAGATAATCGCTTTCGGGTTCGCCAGGTTAGTCAGCAGCCCTTTTACAAAGCTGCGGCCGCCCGTTGCCAGCTCGACCTTTGGCTCTTCCGGTTTTTTCTCTTCTTTTTTCAGCGCCCCGCGCAGCATCTGGTAACCCATCCAGCACAGGTACAGCCCGCCGCCGACCATAATGATGTTATGCAGCCAGGCCATCTTCGCCAGGATCAGGTTCAGACCGAGCAGCGCAACGGCCGCCCAGACCATAACGCCCATGGTGATACCGAGCACACCCATCATCGCCTCCTTGCGGGAGCGGCTGACGGCCGTTTGCGACACGAAGAAAAAGTCAGGTCCCGGGCTCATCAGCGCAACGATGTGCACTAACGCCACGGTGAGAAATAGCATTAACATAATTAGCTCGCGGGGAAATAATTCAGTGAGTCATCATCCTGGCACTTTTTCGCCCGGCTGACTACTCCTCATCATCACCATCAACGTGGGAACGGATGAGCGCCATAAACTCTTTACCGAAGCGCTCCAGCTTGCGCGTACCGACGCCGTTGACGCTGAGCATTTCGCTGGCGCTGAGCGGCATCTGCTCGGCCATCTCAATGAGCGTCGCGTCGTTGAACACCACGTAAGGCGGGATGTTCTCTTCATCAGCGATGGCCTTACGCAGCTTGCGCAGTTTGGCGAATAGCTTGCGGTCGTAGTTGCCGCCGTAGGATTTCTGCATCACGCGCGGCTTGAGGGCGACCACACGCGGCACGGCGAGCTTCAGTTCAACGTCACCGCGCAGCACCGGACGCGCCGCTTCGGTCAGCTGTAGCGCGGAGTGCTGAGCAATGTTCTGCGTGGCAAAGCCGAGGTGGATCAGCTGACGAATGATGCTGACCCAGTGCTCGTGGCTCTGGTCCTTGCCAATACCGTAGACAGGCAGCTTGTCGTGGCCCATGTCGCGGATACGCTGGTTATTGGCACCGCGCAGCACTTCCACCACGTAGCCCATCCCGAAGCGCTGGTTCACGCGGTAAATGGTCGAGAGCGCCTTACGCGCGTCCATCAGGCCATCGTACTGTTTCGGGGGATCCAGGCAGATATCGCAGTTACCGCACGGCTCCTGCCGCCCTTCACCAAAGTAGTTGAGCAGCACCAGACGACGGCAGGTTTGCGCTTCGGCAAACGCGCCCATCGCGTTGAGCTTGTGGCGCTCGATATCCTGCAGCTGGCCCTGCGGCTTCTCTTCCAGACAGCGGCGCAGCCACGCCATATCGGCCGGATCGTAAAACAGCATCGCTTCTGCAGGCAGACCGTCACGCCCGGCGCGACCGGTTTCCTGATAGTAGGATTCGATATTGCGCGGAATGTCGAAGTGCACCACAAAGCGCACGTTGGGCTTGTTGATCCCCATCCCGAACGCCACCGTCGCGACGACGATTTGCAGGTCGTCGCGCTGGAATTTTTCCTGCACGTCGGCGCGGATGTGGTTCTCTAACCCGGCATGGTATGCCGCCGCGCTAAAGCCGCGATTTTGCAGACGCGCAGCGGTGTCTTCCACCTTTGCGCGGCTGTTGCAGTAGATGATGCCGGACTTGCCGCGCTGCTCCTGGACGTAGCGCAGGAGCTGATCCAGCGGCTTGAATTTTTCCATCAGCATGTAGCGGATGTTCGGGCGGTCAAAGCTGCTGACCTGAATATACGGGTCGTTCAGCCCCAGCAGGCGAACGATATCCAGGCGCGTGGTGTCATCCGCCGTGGCGGTAAGCGCCATAAACGGCAGCTCGGGGAAGCGCTGACGCAGCTGGCCGAGGGCGGCGTATTCCGGGCGGAAATCGTGTCCCCACTGGGAGATACAGTGCGCTTCATCCACCGCCAGCAGAACCGGATTCCAGTGCGCGAGATGGTCGAGGAAGTTATCCAGCATCAGGCGTTCCGGCGCGATATACAGCAGGCGGATCTGCCCGGTGCGGCACCCGGCCATCACCTCTTGCTGCTGCTCCCGGGTTTGCGTCGAGTTCAGACAGGCCGCCGCGACGCCGTTGGCGAGCAGCTGGTCAACCTGGTCTTTCATTAGCGAAATGAGCGGGGATACCACGACCGTCAGGCCGTTAAGCACCAGCGCGGGCACCTGATAACAGAGGGACTTACCGCCGCCGGTCGGCATCACCACCAGACAGTCACGGCCTTGCAGCACCGTTTCAATGATGGTTTCCTGGCCAGGGCGGAACTGCTGGTAGCCAAAGGTTTCATGCAAAACCTGTTTAGCCAGCGACTCCTGATTCAATACTTCCGCCTGCGCCACATTAACCCCATATGCGAAAAATAAAACAGGCGCTATTTTCAGCGCCTGAGAGAGAAACTTCAACGTTTAACGCAAAAACATTCGAGCAACCTAGAGAATATCGTTCAGCATCACGCCCACGCCGACGCGGGTCTGGTTGAAGTTGTAATCGATAAGCGACTCGCCGTAACCGCTGTAGACCTGCGTATAGATGCGAACGTGCTTCGTCATAGGATAGCTTAAGCCCACTTCCGCGCCGCCGTAACCGGTATTCCAGTTATACTGCCCCTTCGCGCTCAGTACGGCATCGCCCAGCTGATAGCCGACTTTGAGCTGGTAGTAGCCCATGTATTTGGTGATGTCCGGGTTGTCATCCGTGCTGCCGACCACATACCACGGCTTCACCTCCACCATCCAGTTACCGTTCTGCGCCATCAGGCGCGTATAGGCGCGGTTCCAGCTACGGGAAGTCGGATCGGAACGGCCGTTAGAATCATGGTTAAAGCCCACTTCGACGTCACGCAGCGTCCAGCCGGCGAATTCATAATCCGTTGCGAAGCCGAGGAACAGCTGCGGCTCGTAGTTGGTTTCGCGGAACGGCGAGGATTCCCCGCTGTTAGAGAGCTGCCACCAGGACTTCTGCGTGTAAGACGCACCGAGCACCGAGTTCGGCCCCAGAATGCCGCGCCAGAACGGGAACGCGAGGCTGAGCTGGAACTTCACCTCATCTTTACGCGCATTATCAGACCAGTTATAGGAGCTTATCGCCTCTTTGTTGAGGTCGCTGGTCTGGGTGTAAATCACGTAGTTGGTGTCGTACGGATAGAGCGTGAACGGATTGTCATGCTCCTGAAGAAGGTTCGCGATAATGCTACCGTGCACGGCAGGCTTATCATGCACCTCTTTAATTGTCGCTTCCTGCGCATAGGCTGTGAGGGGCAGCGAAATCGCCGCCAGTAACCAGGCCAGATACGTCCGCATCGGTGGTGTTCTCCTGCAAAAGAGTAAAATTACCTGAATAGTTATGTGGCGAACATTCTACAGACTTCTGCGACAACTGCTGCATCCTCGTTTCTGAAAGTAGCATTCCTTGTTGCTGAGGCATAAAATCAACATTTCGTTAACAATAAGGATGTGATGCCTCATGTCAGCCATGCTTACCGCCGAAGAAGTGTTAAAACTCGTGGGCGAGATATTTGTTTACCATATGCCGTTTAACCGTGCGCTGGGACTGGAGCTGGAGCGTTACGAGAAAGACTTTGCCCAGCTGAGTTTCAATAACCAGCCGATGATGGTCGGGAACTGGGCGCAAAGTATTTTACACGGCGGCGTGATTGCCTCCGCGCTGGACGTGGCGGCAGGACTGGTCTGCGTGGGCAGTACGCTGACGCGCCATGACACCATCAACGAAGACGAACTTCGCCAGCGTCTGGCGCGCATGGGCACCATTGATTTGCGCGTCGACTATCTTCGCCCGGGGCGCGGAAACCGCTTCACCTGTACCAGCAGCCTGCTGCGCGCCGGAAATAAAGTTGCCGTGGCGCGCGTGGAATTACACAACGAAGAACAGGTTTATATCGCCAGCGCAACCGCCACTTATATGGTGGGTTGAGGCGGCAAAATCGGGTAAAATTGATTCACTTTTTTGTAACGGATTTTCCCGATGGATGCTAAACAGACGCGGCAGGGCGTTTTACTCGCCCTTGCCGCTTATTTTATTTGGGGTATCGCCCCGGCGTACTTCAAGCTAATCGCCTACGTTCCGGCTGATGAGATCCTCACTCACCGCGTCATCTGGTCGTTCTTCTTTATGATTGCGCTGATGAGCCTCAGCCGTCAGTGGTCGGGCGTCAAAACGCTGCTGCAGACCCCGAAGAAGATCTTCCTGCTGGCGCTCTCTGCCGTGCTGATTGGCGGTAACTGGCTGCTGTTTATCTGGGCAGTGAATAACCATCACATGCTCGAAGCGAGCCTGGGGTACTTCATTAACCCGCTGGTGAACATCGTGCTGGGGATGATTTTCCTCGGTGAGCGCTTCCGCCGGATGCAGTGGGTGGCGGTGATTCTGGCCTTCTGCGGCGTGCTGGTGCAGCTGTGGACGTTCGGCTCGCTGCCAATTATCGCCCTTGGTCTGGCGTTCAGCTTTGCCTTCTACGGCCTGGTGCGTAAGAAGATTGCGGTGGAAGCGCAGACGGGGATGCTATTTGAAACCCTGTGGCTGCTGCCGGTGGCGGCGATTTATCTCTTCGGCATTGCCGACAGCCCAACCAGCCACATGGGCAGCAATCCGTGGTCGCTGAACCTGATGCTGATGGCGGCGGGCGTAGTAACCACCATTCCACTGTTGTGCTTCACCGGTGCAGCGACGCGCCTGCGTCTCTCCACGCTGGGCTTCTTCCAGTACATTGGCCCGACGCTGATGTTCCTGCTGGCAGTGGTGTTTTACGGCGAAGTGCCGGGTGCGGATAAGATGGTGACGTTCGCCTTTATCTGGGTGGCATTGGCGATCTTTGTTGCGGATGCGATTTATACCCAGCGCAGGGGGCGCAAAGGGCTGTAGGCCTTTTTGCCGGATGGCGGCTGCGCCTTATCCGGCCTACAAGATCTGTAGGCCCGGTAAGCGTAGCGCCACCGGGCGGATTCTCAAAGCCAGTTACGACGCTTAAAGTAGAGATACGGCGCCAGCCCGGCGAGGATCATGAAGATAATCGCCCCCGGGTAACCAAAGCTCCACTTCAGCTCAGGCATAAACTCAAAGTTCATCCCGTAGCTGGAGGCCACCAGCGTCGGCGGCAGGAACACCACGGACACCACCGAGAAGATCTTAATGATGCGGTTCTGCTCGATGTTGATAAAGCCCATCGCCGCCTGCATCAGGAAGTTGACCTTCTGGAACAGGGATTCGTTGTGCGGCAGCAGGGATTCGATATCGCGCAGGATCTCGCGCGCCTGCTCCAGCTGACCGCCCGGCAGACGCGCCTTGCGCACCAGGAAGTTCAGCGCGCGCTGGGTATCCATCAGACACAAGCGCACCTTCCAGCCGATATCTTCCAGCTCCGCCAGCGTCGAAAGCGCTTCGTCATACTCATCGCCCTGATGGCCTTCCATGATCACCCTGCTCAGCTTTTCCAGATCGCTGTAGATGTTTTCAATTTCATCCGCCAGCTGTTCAATTTTGGTCTCGAACAGATCGAGCAGCAGCTCATAGGCGTTGCCGTCCACCATCGCCTGGCTGCGGGCGCGCATGCGGTAAAGGCGGAATGCCGGTAGCTCACGCTCGCGCAGGGTAAACAGACGACCGTCGCGAATGGTAAACGCCACGGTGGAGTTGCCCGCGTGGTCTTCGGCATCTTCGAAGAAGAAGAAGGAGTGAATGTGCAGGCCGTCTTCGTCTTCAAAAAAACGGGCGGATGCTTCGATGTCTTCCAGTTCCGGGCGCGTTGCCAGGCTTTGCCCCAGCTCAGATTGTACGCGAAGGCGCTCATCGTCGTCCGGCTCGACCAGATCCACCCATACGGCATCAATGAGGGGCTGTGACTCTTCGGCTTCAAGCCGAGTCAGTCGGTTATTTTCGAGTTGAAATGCGCTCAACATGACCGGGACTCCCAATGCAAAAAATATCGGACAGTTCGGTGGGCACACAGAAACAAATTGGGTTTCAGACCATTAAACAGCCTGACTCAGCGCGACGGGAATAATGCAGTCGCTGACAACCACTAAGGCCATCAGCAAGAGGAGATAGCCTTAGGAGTTGTTCCTGGATGACAGGGAATTGAGCCAGTATCTACTGGGTGTGTCCAAGGCGAATGTCCTCTTAGCGTAATCGTGCGCGCATGTTACGCCAGCTATAACTGTGGCGTCAACACGCAACGAAACGTTGAAGGGCATTAATTGACCTTCAACGTATAAGGCTAGCAGATTATTACAAAATAATGATATTTTTCTGAAAGTTAGACTGTTTCCAGCTTCGCGTAGGCGGCCACCAGCCATTTGATCCCCTGCCCCTGGAACGCCACCTGCAGGCGGCTGTGCTCGCCGCTGCCTTCCAGATTCACAATGGTGCCTTCGCCAAACTTAGAATGGCGCACGCGCTGGCCCAGCTTGTAGCCGGTGTCGGTTTCCGCTATCGGCGAGCCCATGCGCTGATGGCTGACCGGACGGCTGATGCTCGCCCGCAGACGTACCTCTTCGACACACTCTTCCGGCAGTTCACCGATAAAGCGCGACGGACGGTGGTAGACCTCTTTACCATAGAGACGTCGGGTTTCAGCGTAGGTCAGCGTCAGCTTCTGCATCGCACGCGTCACGCCCACGTAGGCCAGACGGCGTTCCTCTTCCAGACGTCCGCCTTCATCCAGCGACATCTGGCTCGGGAACATCCCCTCTTCCATCCCGACGATAAACACCTGCGGGAACTCCAGACCTTTGGCGGAGTGCAGCGTCATGAGCTGAACCGCATCCTGCCAAGTGTCCGCCTGCCCTTCACCCGCTTCCAGCGCGGCGTGGGAGAGGAATGCCTGCAGCGGCATCAGATCTTCGTCTTCTTCGTTGTAGCTGAACTGGCGCGTTGCCGTGACCAGTTCCTCTAAGTTCTCAATACGGGTCTGGCCCTTCTCGCCTTTTTCCTGCTCGTACATGGTGCGCAGGCCGGAGTCTTTAATCACCCGGTCGGTCTGCACGTGCAGCGGCATGTCGGCGGTTTCCTGCGCCAGGGCGTCAATCAGCTCAAGGAAGCGCTGCAGGGCGCTGGCCGCGCGTCCGGCAAGGGCCTTTTCCTGCAGCAGCTCGCGGCACGCCTGCCACAGCGTCAGCTGACGGTCGCGCGAGGCCTGACGCACCACGTCCAGCGTGCGGTCGCCAATCCCGCGGGTCGGCGTGTTGACCACGCGTTCAAACGCCGCGTCGTCGTTACGGTTCGCAATGAGGCGCAGATACGAGAGCGCATCTTTAATTTCCTGACGTTCGAAGAAGCGCATACCGCCGTAAATGCGGTACGGCATCCCCACCTGCAGCAGCGCCTCTTCCAGCACGCGCGACTGGGCGTTGCTGCGATAGAGAATGGCGCACTGCTCCAGCGCGCCGCCGTTGTCCTGCCAGGTTTTGATGCGGTTGACCACGAAGCGCGCTTCGTCGAGCTCGTTGAAGGCGCAGTAAATCGAAATCGGTTCGCCGTCGACGCCGTCGGTCCACAGCTTTTTACCCAGACGCCCGTTGTTATTCTCAATCAGGGCGTTGGCCGCGCTCAGAATGTTGCTGGTTGAGCGGTAGTTCTGCTCCAGACGGATGGTTTGCGCGCCGGGGAAATCGTTGAGGAAGCGCTGAATGTTCTCCACCTGCGCCCCGCGCCAGCCGTAGATCGACTGGTCGTCATCGCCCACGATCATCACCTTGCCGGTATCGCCGGCCAGCAGGCGGATCCATGCGTACTGGATGTTGTTGGTATCCTGGAATTCGTCCACCAGAATGTTGGTGAAGCGTTCACGGTAGTGCTGCAGGATGTGCGGCTTGTTGAGCCACAGCTCGTGAGCGCGCAGCAGCAGCTCGGCAAAATCCACCAGACCGGCGCGATCGCACGCTTCCTGATAGGCCTTGTAGACGTTCTGCCAGGTCTGCTCGACCGGGTTGCCGAAGCTCTGAATGTGGTGCGGGCGCAGCCCCTCGTCTTTCTGACCGTTGATGTACCACATCGCCTGACGCGGCGGCCACTGCTTCTCGTCGAGGTTCATCGCCTTGATCAGGCGCTTCAGCAGACGGAGCTGGTCTTCGCTGTCGAGGATCTGGAAATCCTGCGGCAGGTTGGCGTCCATGTGGTGCGCACGCAGCAGGCGGTGCGCCAGGCCGTGGAAGGTACCGACCCACATGCCGCCCTGGCTGGTGCCCATCAGCTGCGCGATGCGGTGGCGCATCTCTGCCGCCGCCTTATTGGTGAACGTGACCGCCATGATGGAGTACGGCGAGCAGTTTTCCACGCTCTGTAGCCAGGCGATACGGTGAACCAGCACGCGCGTCTTACCACTGCCCGCTCCAGCCAGCACCAGCAGGTTGGTGCGCGAGGCGGCAACCGCATCACGCTGTTTGTCATTAAGGCTGTCGAGCAGGTAAGAAACGTCCATTGGCACCGTCACATAGTATTCAGGAACAGAGCAAAACGCCCGGTGGCGCTTCGCTTACCGGGCCTACAACTGCAAAACCCTGGTAATTTATACAATATTACTGGTGATTATATCAGCGTCGTGAGGGATGCCAACCGCGAAATTTCCACGTGCGGCAGAAGACGGCTATCGGAGGCGATCATCAGGTCAGCATTTTCCGGCTTGATCCAGCAGGCCTGCATGCCGCAGCGGATGGCGCCGGCCACGTCTGTGGTCAGGTCATCCCCCACGTGCAGGATCTCACCCAGCGGCAGGTTAAGCTTATCCGCCGCCAGATGGTACATGTCACTGAACGGCTTCGCGCGTCCGTGAGGACCCGCACGCAGCACGAATTCAAAGTAATCGCTGAGGCCGAACAGCTCCGGCTGGGCATTGCCGTTGGTGATGGCCACCAGCGGCCACTTTTCGGCAAGCGTCGCCAGCGTGTCGTGGGTTTCCTGCGGCACGTCGATACGGCTGCGCCATTTGGCGAAGTTTTCCATGGCCGCTTCTGCCCCAATGGCGGCATCCTGCGCGCTCAGCCCCACGTTCAGCATCGCCTGCTCAACCGCGCGACGACGCCATTCGGTCACGTCGTGGTAAATGTCCGGCTCGGTCTCCCGCAGGGACTGACGCAGCTTCTGGAAGTCCTTGTTCTGCATCGTCTTCAGCGCGGGATGATAGTTCTGCACAAACGCCAGCGACTCCTGCTCGGTACGCAGGATCACCTCGCGGTTGTCATAAAGAGTGTCATCAAGGTCAAACGTCAGGGCTGAGATCTGACCGAGTGGGCGGTAAAAACGCATTATTTCCCCCGTTTGGCGCGTGGATGCGCCGCGTCATACACCGAGGCAAGGTGTTGGAAGTCTAAGTGGGTATAAATTTGTGTGGTCGACAGGTTCGCGTGGCCAAGCAGTTCCTGCACGCCGCGCAGATCGCCGCTCGACTCAAGCATGTGTGTTGCAAAGGAGTGGCGCAGCTTGTGCGGATGTACGTGGCTGTTCAGCCCCTGCTTAATGCCCCACTCCGCAAAGCGCTTCTGCACGTTACGCGCCGAGATCCGCTTGCCGAGTTTCGACAGGAACAGCGCATCTTCGTCGGTGCCAAACAGCCCGCGCAGGTCAAGCCAGTGCTCAATCCAGGAAACCGCATTGCGGCCAATCGGCAGGCGGCGCTCTTTGCTGCCCTTCCCCATTACCCACACTTCGCCCGATTCCAGGTCGAGATGCTTCAGGTCGAGGTTGACGAGTTCAGACAGACGCAGCCCGGCACCGTACATCACCTCCAGCATCGCGCGATCGCGGACGGCCAGCGGATCGTTCAGATCGATATCCAGCAGGCGGTTTACGTCGTCAACGTCAATATTTTTAGGCAGATGGCGCGGCGCTTTCGGCGTGGCGATCCCTTTTGCCGGGTTGGCTTTTATGCCGCCCTGGCTGACCAGCCAGTCGAAGAAGCTGCGCAGCGCAGAGAGCCTGAGCGCCAGGCTTGCCGGGCTGAGATTTTTTTTGCGGCTACGCACGACGAACGCGCGTACCGTCGCAGCATCACATTGTTGCCAGCTTTTCAGGCCGATCTCGTCGGCGATCTGCATGATGGCATCAAGCTGACGCTGATAGTTAAGCAGCGTAATGGGGCTAAGCTGACGTTCCACGCCGAGATAGCGCAGAAAGCGCGAGACGTCAGTGGCGAGCAGTCCGTCCGTCATATGCGCTCAATCCAGCGCTCCAGCAGCTCAGGCAGCATCAGGGCGATCTCCTGCAGCAGGTGCGTGGCTTGCCCTTGCTCATAGTGATGCGCGTCGCGGCTGGTAAATAAGATGACGCCCAGATCGCCATCGCGCCCCATCAGCGACATCGCCACCGAGCCAATCGCTTTGGCCTCCGGTAACACCACCAGCAGCTCAGGTCCGTTAAGCGGCCCCAGATAGTGGTGCTCATGGCCCAGACGCTGAATGCGCAGCGGTTCAAACGCCTGACGGCTCAGTGCCAGATGGGTAAATCCCGACGGTGCACCGATGCGCCAGCGGTCAGGGAAAAGACGAATCGTTGCACCCGCCAGCCCCAGCTCGCGGGCCCAGCGGTGGAAGCGGCTGAGGAACTCGTCAAGACTGTGCGCCGACGCCAGACGCGCCTGCAGATGCAGCAGACGATAGAACAGGCTTTCATTGGTGCTGGCCTGCTCCATCAGCAGCGTCATGTTCTCTTCAAGCTGGCTGATGTGGTTGCGCGCGCGCGCCATGTGCCATTCCACCAGCGACACGGTTCCGCGAACCGGATGCGGCACGCGCATCTCTTCGACGACGCGTGCATTGCGAATAAAAAACTCAGGATTGCGCAGCAGATAATCAACAACAGCTCTGTCGTCCAGTTCCGTCACTGTTTCCTGCAGTTCTTCCCCTGGTTGTTTCATAGATGGATAAACCCGTCATAGACATGTGCCGCCGGGCCCGTCATATACAGTGGATGACCCGGTCCTTTCCAGGCGATATCAAGCCGACCGCCCGGTAATTCCACGCGAACCTCTTCAGCCAGTAACCCCTGGGAGATGCCCACGGCCACTGCCGCACAGGCTCCGCTTCCGCAGGCCTGCGTCTCGCCCGCACCGCGCTCGTAAACCCGCAGACGAATGTGCTCGCGCTTCACCACCTGCATAAAACCGATGTTCGCGCGCTCCGGGAAACGTTCGTGGCTTTCCAGCACCGGGCCGAGCGTTTCGACCGCGGCGGTTTCCACATCATCAACCTGAATCACGCAGTGTGGGTTACCCATTGAGACGACGCCGCACAATACTGTCTGCTCGGCCGCCCGCATAATATAGGTCTTTTCCGCTTTGTTTGCGCGAAACGGCACGACGGAAGGCTCGAAGTTAGGCTCGCCCATGTTCACGCGCACCAGCTCATCATCGGTGACGCTGAGCACCATGCGACCATTGGCTGTACTGACGCGAATATCACGCTTGTTAGTCAGCCCTTTCAGGCGGACAAAGCGGGCGAAACAGCGCGCGCCGTTGCCGCACTGGTTCACTTCGCTGCCGTCCGCGTTAAAAATACGGTAGTGGAAATCGAGGTCGGGATCGTACGGCGGCTCAACCACCAGCAGCTGATCGAACCCCACGCCCAGATGCCGATCCGCCAGACGACGGATCAGTTCCGGTGAGAAAAACACATTCTGCGTTACCGCGTCGACGACCATAAAATCGTTGCCAAGGCCATGCATTTTAGAGAACTGCATCATTTGCTCCATTGCGCGGGTACAGAACGTTGTCGTCAGAGATTAACCTGAGTCGGGCCGCCGTTGTCGCCACGGTCGTTAGTATCTGGCGTGGAAGACTCAATGCCGCTGTTAACCGGTTTCGTCGGCGGCGGTGCGGTTTTATCCGCAGGCGGAAAGTACAGGGGTCCCTTCAGTCCGCAGCCAGTCAGGCTAAACAGCGTGATGAGAACGGCAAGCGTTCGGAAAGCGTTTTTCATTATAAAGTTGCCCGTAAGTTCAAATCTGTTTCTATCATCGCAGGAGAAGACACAAAAGCAAGAGTTTGCCGCTTTCCTGCAACGGGAATTATTTAGGGTTATACTGCCGGCATCACGAAAAACAGGAACAAAACCATGAACGACAGTGAATTCCATCGCCTTGCCGACAACCTGTGGATGACCATCGAAGAGCGTCTTGACGACTGGGACGGCGACAGCGATATCGATTGTGAAATCAACGGCGGTATTCTGACCCTGAGCTTCGAAAATGGCAGCAAAATTATTATTAACCGTCAGGAGCCGCTTCACCAGGTGTGGCTGGCGGCCAAACAGGGCGGCTATCACTTCGATCTGAAGGGTGATGAGTGGGTGTGCGACCGTAGCGGCGTACCGTTCTGGGATCTGCTGGAACAGGCCGCGACCGCGCAGGCGGGTGAGGAAGTGCGTTTCAGGTAGTTTTGTTGCCCGGTGGCGGCTGCGCCTTACCGGGCCTACAACGGCTCGAACCGTAGGCCGGGTAAGCATTAGCCACCCGGCGAAAAGGCTCAGGAGAAATACTGCTGCAACAGCGGCGCGGTGTCCTGATTGGCAGGCGCGGCAGGCGTGACGGCCTGAGTGCGGAACGGGATCACCTGCGCACGGCCATCGACGTTCACAATCTGGTAGAACTGCGGCAGGTTAAAGTTGATAAAGCTTGAGCCGTAGGTAAAGCGGTCATGCGAAGAGGAGTAGAAGCGGCTGACGTCGCGCACCAGCTCCTCTTTACTGCCTTCACAATGGTGATACACCTCGGCGCGGTTGGTCTCATCCAGAATGTAGATGTTGAACCCGGCATCGTCGCCCGACTCTTCAAAGAAGAACTGAATAATCCCTTCACTGGCAAAGCCGTCCACCACCTGCGGGAGCTTAACGTGGTTGGTTTCCACCTGCACCGACAGGCCATGCAGCTTGTTATGCGAAATCGCGCCGTAGAATTCAATGGCGTTTTCCAGCTTCTGTACCGAGACGTTGAGACGTTCAAAGAACAGGCCCCAGGTCTGGCCGGAGACGCGCAGCGCCTTAAAGCGCCCGGTTTCCTGACGGGTACTGGAGAGACGCAGCTCGATACACTCGGAGACCAGCTGCTGCACGCGGGTACGAATCAATCCACGCAGGTGCTGGCTGTAGCAGAACACTTCCACGCTGTCCGGCGGCGCGGCATCCTGGTGCATCTTGCCGAGAATGGTTTTCAGCGCTTCGATCATCGCCTGCTCGCCGTTGAAGTGCAGGGTACGCACTTCGTTCCACGAGTTACGGTACAGCAGGTCCACGCTACCCACCAGGCAGTTTTGCTGCTCGCCAAAGCTAAAGACGTCCAGCTTGCGGAAGTCAAAATGGACCACCTGATTGCGGAAGGCCGCCGTCGGGTCGTATTCCAGGTTGACGATGATCGCCAGATGGCGAATCTCGCACGGGCTGTAGAGTGCTTTTGGCGTCGGCGCAGGCAGACGCAGCGGGAAGTGGTGCGACACATCCGCGACCATCTCCTGCAGCTTAGCGAGATCGACCACCTCGTTGCCTTTGATAAACAGGCGCGTGCGCGAGGTGAGCAGGCCGTTAAACCAGGCCCAGGCCACCAGCTTGTTCAGATAGCGGTTATATTCCAGCGGCTGATGGCTGATGATGGAATCCATGCTTGGCGCACGGTTGTACAGATACCACCCGGTGCGGTTCGCGCGGCCCGGGGGCACGTAGATAAACGTCAGGTTCGGTTCTGACAGGTCAGGCGAAATCTGCGGGTTAACCAGCGTGACTTTACCCGGCAGCGCTTCAAACGCGGCGTACAGCTTACGGGTCAATACCCCGATGTCCTGCGGGCTGGCGGAAACGCTGAGGTTGTTGCGGCGCGCAAAGCGGATCAGATTACGGTAGCTTTGCATCATCGCATCGAGCAGTTCGTTGTGCGCTTCACGCACCTGATCGATTTTCCAGTTGGCCCGGTTGTCGAGCATGGACAGACGCGCGTCGTCCCATCCCCACTCTTTTACTAACTGGCTGACCACTTCACGACGCCAGCCCACGCAGGCGCGTTCGCGGCTCAACTTCTCACAGACTTTGAGATAGAAACATCGACGTACCAGGTCCAGACGCGTGGTGTCATCAATGGCTTTCAGGTATTCGGTTACGCGCTCGAGCATCATGCAGTAGGCGTCGAGCCCGAAGGAGACGATCTCCCCGTCGTGCAGGCGCTGTTTGATGTCTTTCGCCAGCAGGCGCGGCGTCGGGTATTCCCAGGAGTAGGCTTCAAGCAGCAGCGTTTTCAGCACCGCTTTGTACGGTGAGTCGATACTCTTATAGAGCTGCCAGAGGCTTGCGCCGAAATACTCTTCCGCAGACAGTGAGCTGAGACCGCCGAGGTCCAGCCATTCGTTTGGCGTCAGTACGCCCTGCGCATAAAGCGACATGACGTAATCGTCGTAATGCTCTTCTTCTTCGCACGGGACCATATTCCACAGAATACGTTTCCCGGCCAGGCGAACGGCAGTACGGTAGAATTCATCCAGCAGCAGGATGTGCTGGGTCGAGCCGCAGTCCTCACCACCCAGACTACCACTTTCGTTATGGCGGAAACGGTTTTCATCAATCAGGAAGAAGCTCACTTCCACACCGAGCGATGCCGCCCAGCTCTCCAGCAGGCTGCATTTACGCTGCAGCAGCTGACGCTCTTCGTTATCGAGCCAGGACTGATGGCAGACCCAGATGTCCAGGTCCGAAGAACAGCTTTGCCCTACCGATGAGGTGCTCCCCATTGAGTAAACGCCGGTAATCGGCAGTTCACCTTTTGGGGATTCCTGCGGCGGCATGCCGCGGTAGAGTTCCAGCTCGTTCAAATAATGCTGTTGGGTTTCATCAGGCGTGAAAAGGCAAATGCCCTGGGGAACGTTACCATCAAGGTAGCCAGGCATCAGCGGGTGGTGATAGTGCAATAATGTCGGCAGCAGACTGTATACCTGCTGGAAAGCAGGGCCCATAGCAGCAAGCGCGCGATCCACACGCAGTTGATTTATGGCATCCAGTCTCTGTTTCAGAGTCTCAATATAGAGGTACAAGACGTATCGCCTGATGTTTCCGGGTGTCGCAGCTATTCAAAACACGAGTAACAGCGGACCCGCAGTATTTCAAAAAGATAACCGTTACCCTTTTTCGCCCTTATCATTTTTGGTGGTACCGACGAAAAAATGGTCTAAAACGTGATCAATTTAACACCTTGCCGATTGACCGTAAAGAAAGATGCACTACATACAAGTGTAGCACCGTTCTGTACGTGTAAATTCCTGAATACGGCTCTGGCTGACGAATACGCCGCCTTGTCCCTCTCACGCTTCATCAACCGTAAAACTGCCATCCCAGAGTCAACAATGTTAGGATGGTTAGCGATTGATAATGACGGTAACAAGCATGTTAGACAATGTTTTGAGAATTGCCACACGCCAAAGCCCTCTCGCGCTCTGGCAGGCACATTATGTGAAGCAGCGCCTGGAAGCCTGCCACAGTGGATTGCGCGTCGAGCTGGTGCCGATGGTCACGCGCGGTGACGTGATCCTCGATACGCCGCTGGCGAAAGTGGGCGGCAAGGGCCTGTTTGTCAAAGAACTGGAACTGGCATTGCTTGAGAACCGCGCCGATATCGCCGTACATTCGATGAAAGATGTGCCCGTCGAGTTCCCGGAAGGGCTGGGGCTGGTGACCATCTGCGAGCGCGAAGACCCGCGCGATGCGTTTGTCTCTAACCGCTATGACTCGCTCGACGCGCTGCCAGCGGGTAGCGTGGTTGGCACGTCCAGTTTACGCCGTCAGTGTCAGCTGGCGGAGCGTCGTCCTGACCTGATCATCCGCTCGCTGCGCGGTAACGTCGGCACGCGTCTGGGCAAGCTGGATAACGGCGATTACGATGCCATTATCCTCGCCGTTGCCGGCCTGAAGCGTCTGGGGCTGGAAGAACGTATTCGCGTAGCGCTGCCGCCAGAGCTCTCACTGCCCGCTGTTGGCCAGGGTGCCGTCGGCATCGAGTGCCGTCTGGACGATGCGCGTACTCGCGAGCTGCTTGCCCCACTGAATCATGACGAAACCGCTACGCGCGTAAAAGCGGAGCGGGCGATGAATACCCGCCTCGAAGGCGGGTGCCAGGTGCCAATTGGCAGCTATGCTGAATTGACGAATGGCGAACTGTGGCTGCGCGCGCTGGTAGGCGCCCCGGACGGTTCGCAGATGGTGCGCGGCGAACGTCGCGGTAACGCGCAAGATGCCGAAAAGCTTGGCGTGTCGCTGGCGGAAGAGTTACTGAATAACGGCGCCCGCGAGATCCTGGCTGACGTATATAATGGAGAGCCCCCTGCATGAGTATTCTCGTCACCCGCCCTTCTCCCGCAGGAGAGCAGTTAGTGAGCCGTCTGCGCGCACTGGGGCAGGTGGCCTGGAGTTTTCCGCTCATTGAATTCTCCCCCGGTCGCGAGCTCTCTGCGCTCGCCGACCAGATGAATACCCTTCAGGACGGTGACCTGCTGTTTGCGCTGTCGCAGCATGCCGTGGAATTTGCCCACGCACAGCTGCAGCAGCAGGACATGGCCTGGCCAACCGCCCCCGGCTATTTCGCGATTGGCCGCACAACGGCACTGGCGCTGCATACCGTAAGCGGCGCGGACGTTCGTTACCCGTTAGATCGGGAAATCACTGAAGTCTTGCTACAATTACCTGAATTACAAACTGTTGCCGGAAAGCGTGCGCTCATTTTGCGCGGCAATGGGGGGCGCGAGCTGCTGGGCGAAACGCTGCGTGAACGTGGTGCGAACGTGACGTTCGTTGAGTGCTATCAGCGCTGTGCAAAACACTACGATGGCGCGGAAGAGGCGATGCGCTGGCACGCGCGAGGCATCAATACGCTGGTGGTCACCAGCGGTGAAATGTTACAACAGCTTTGGACGCTGATACCGCTTTGGTATCGCGAAAACTGGTTACTCCGCTGTCGGCTTCTGGTCGTCAGTGAGCGTCTGGCGAACCAGGCCCGGGAACTGGGCTGGCAGGATATTCGGATCGCTGATAACGCCGACAACGATGCGCTGCTGCGCGCATTACAATAACTCTCAAATGGGAAGCCATAATGACGGAACACGACAAATCCTCCGCCGTGGTTGAAGAGACCAGGGAGACTGTGGAGACGACGCCACAGCCAGAGACGACTGAGAAAACCGCTGAGAAGAAAAACGGCAGCAACAAAACAAGCCTCACGCTGAGCGCGATTGCCATCGCCATTGCGCTGGCAACGGGGGCTGGCCTGTACGGGCTGGTGAAGCAACAGAGCGCTAACCAGACGTCCACCAGCGATGCGCTGGTGAATCAGCTCACTGCCCTGCAAAAAGAGCAGGAGACGCAGAAAACCGAGCTGGAAGCCGTGATTAAGCAGCAGGCCGCCGCGCTTGCCGAAGCGAACAGCAAACAGGAAGAGCTGACCAAACAGCTGGATGAAGTACAGCAGAAAGTCGCCACGATTTCCGGCACCGATGCCAAAACCTGGCTGCTCTCGCAGGCTGACTTCCTGGTGAAGCTCGCCGGACGTAAGCTCTGGAGCGATCAGGACGTCACCACTGCCGCCGCGCTGCTGAAAAGCGCCGATGCGAGCCTGGCAGACATGAACGACCCGAGCCTCATTACCGCCCGTCGCGCGATTACCGAAGACATCGCCAGCCTCTCCGCCGTTTCGCAGGTGGATTACGACGGCATTATCCTTAAAGTGAATCAGCTGTCGAATCAGATTGATAACCTGCAGCTAGCGGATAACAACGACGACGACTCCCCGATGGATTCCGACGGTACCGAGCTTTCCAGCTCGCTGAGCGAATGGCGCATAAACCTGCAGAAAAGCTGGCAGAACTTTATGGACAGCTTTATCACTATCCGCCGTCGCGACGAAACTGCCGTACCGCTGCTCGCGCCGAACCAGGACATCTATCTGCGCGAGAACATTCGTTCCCGTCTGCTGGTGGCGGCCCAGGCCGTGCCACGTCATCAGGAAGAGACCTATAAACAGGCGCTGGATAACGTCTCAACGTGGGTACGCGCTTACTACAACACCGATGATGCGACGACCACCGCCTTCCTCGAAGACATTGATAAGCTGAGCCAGCAGAACATCACCATGAACGTGCCGGACAAGCTGACCAGCCAGCCGATTCTGGAGAAACTGATGCAGACGCGCGTGCGTAACCTGCTGGCGCAGCCGGGCGTGCCGGCTGAGCAAACGGGCGGAGCGGCACCTGCTCCGGCTCCTGCGCCTGAAAGCGCACCGCAGGGAGAGTAACGATGCTAAAAGTCCTCTTACTCTTTATCCTGCTGATCGCCGGGATCGTCCTGGGGCCTATGCTTGCGGGTCATCAGGGTTATGTCCTGATCCAGACCGATAACTACAACATTGAAACCAGCGTAACGGGTCTGACGATCATTCTGATCCTTGGCGTGGTGGTGCTGTTTGCGATCGAGTGGATCCTGCGCCGTATTTTCCGTACCGGTGCCCATACCCGCGGCTGGTTCGTTGGCCGTAAGCGCCGTCGCGCCCGTAAACAGACCGAGCAGGCGCTGCTTAAGCTCGCAGAGGGTGACTATCAGCAGGTTGAAAAGCTGATGTCGAAAAACGCCGACCATGCCGAACAGCCGGTGGTGAACTATCTGCTGGCGGCCGAAGCGGCGCAGCAGCGCGGTGACGAAGCCCGCGCTAATCAGCACCTGGAGCGAGCGGCTGAGCTGGCTCACGGCGACCCGATTCCGGTGGAAATCACGCGCGTTCGTCTGCAGCTGGCACGCAATGAGAATCACGCGGCTCGCCACGGCATCGACCGTCTGCTGGAAGTCGCGCCGCGTCATCCGGAAGTGCTGCGCCTTGCCGAGCAGGCCTATATTCGTACCGGCGCCTGGGGCTCACTGCTGGACATCATTCCATCGATGGCGAAGGCCGAGGTGGGCGACGATGAACATCGTGATGAGCTTCAGCGTCTGGCGTGGATTGGCCTGATGGATCAGGCGCGCGCAGACCTGGGCAGCGACGGTCTGAAAACGTGGTGGAAGAATCAGAGCCGTAAAACGCGTCAGCAGGTTCCTCTGCAGGTGGCGATGGCGGAACACCTCATCGAATGTGACGATCACGACACGGCTCAGGCGATCCTCCTCGACGGTCTGAAGCGTCAGTACGACGATCGTCTGGTGATGGTGATCCCGCGCCTGAAAACCAACAATCCTGAGCAAATCGAAAAAGTGCTGCGCCAGCAGATTAAAACCGTCGGCGATCGACCGCTGCTGTGGAGCACGCTCGGCCAGTCGTTGATGAAGCACGGCGAATGGCAGGAGGCGAGCCTCGCCTTCCGTGCAGCGCTGAAGCAGCGTCCGGACGCCTTCGACTACGCCTGGCTTGCCGATACGCTGGACAAGCAGCATAAGCCGGAAGAGGCCGCCGCCATGCGCCGTGACGGGCTGTTGCTGACCCTGCAAAACAACGGTACCCAGCAATAATCAAAAAGGAGGCCAGACGGCCTCCTTTTTTTATCGCCTTTCTGCTGCTACATTCTTTACACCTATATCCGCTAACGAAAACGCCAATGTAACGATCTCTTTTCATTAACTTTTTCTCACACACGCGCACATTGTGCAGCGTGGATTAAATCGTTTTTGAAAGGAAATCGTCATGAACTCGCTTCTCTATGCGCTGATTGAAGCGCTGCGCTGCCACCGCTGGCTGCGCCTCCTTGCTTGTGCTTTTATCTTTTCTTCGCTGGGGAATGGCTTAACCCAGGTCGTGGTCTTCGGCTTGCTGTTAGCATGGTCAGCCCCGCCCGCACTGCTCACCCTCGCTTTTCTTTTCGCTACGGTACCGGGGTTTATCGGGAGTACGATCGGCGAAAAGCTGTGCTCCCGATGTTCTCCGATCGCCCTGCTGATACTGACCGAGGCGCTGGGATTGCTCGCCCTGCTCTTTCCCCTCCTTGGTGTGGGTTATCACAGCGTTACCGCGTTACTCGCCGTGCAATCCACCGAAGCGCTGCTCAGCGGGATGAGCTGGCCCGCGCTGACGTTGCTCTTCAAGCGCGGTCTCAGCGAAGCGGAGCTGCCTGCTGCGACCTGTCTGGAAAATGTGATTTTTGCTTCTCAGGTTTTGCTGGGGACCAGCCTGGGCGTGATGCTGTTTCAGAAGATATCCGTATTTACCCTGCTGGCCATTGATGCCGCCAGCTTTCTCGGGTCACTGCTCATGCTATGGCTGGCTGGACGCCGGTTTTCTGCGCCATCACTCCCGTCCCTCGAGGAAGAGGAAGCCCCTGCGGCATTACGCTGGCGGACGTTGACCGTTCGGCAGAAACGCAGTCTGCTCATCCTGCCAGCGCTGGCGGCCGTCGGCTCGCCGGCCATGGCACTGCTTCCGGCACTGGCACAGCAAATCCATCCTCAGGATGCGGCGGGCCTTGCTCTGCCGCTGCTTTTCGCCAGGAGCCTGGGACAGCTTTGCGGCCCCATGTTGCTAAAAAAAGAGAGCCTGACGCGCTTTGCCGCTCGCACGCCACGCATCATCGTTTGTCTCGGCATCTTTCTGGCCGCTTATGGAATGCTGCCGTTGTTGTCCGGGTGGATGGCATGTGCGCTGGGGATGATCTTTATCGCGCATCTGGCTTCGAATGTTCTGTTCGCGGCCGGGACGTTTGGCATTCTCAGTAGTTTTCATATTACGCAAACCGCTTCGGCCAGTGGTAAAGCCTGGCGCTGGCAAACGCTCAGCGCCTCTCTCTTCACCGGCATCGCAGCGGCAGTGGCTGCCGGGTTTGGCTCAGTAGCCGCACTCTATGCTGTCTCGTCAGCGGCCCTTGTGATGGTTGCCCTGATCGTGCGCCGGTATCGGGAATAAGACATAAAAAAACGCCTGCTATAAAAGCAGGCGTTAAAACAGGTCTGTAAGACAACATATTTGGTGCTTCACTCAACGTTATGTCCATGGTGTCTGATGAGGCCGAAGCGACATCTGTCAGTGGACGATAAGCACCGTAAATGGCTCTGCGTCATTCCGGAGTTTATGAGGCACGAAGGCGAACATAAGAGATGGAATGAGCATCTACACGCATATTATTGCACGTAACGTGCCAACATGACACGCAGAACTTTTACATGACGCAACATTTTAAGATAAAAGGAAATTATGCTGTTAAGCGTCGTCTTAATCGCTACAACATATCGGTCAACGCAGAAATATGTCGCCAGGAGGAGACAGCAAAACCTATGGATAGTAAATATGTTTATTTTCAATGCATTATATGTCGCTGAATCGCGACAATGAAACAGGGCGCTGTCGGGGAATCACTACAGGGGTGAAAAGTGGCACAAAACAAAAAACCCCGCCGAAGCGGGGTTCAAAATTGGTCGGCGAGAGAGGATTCGAACCTCCGACCCACTGGTCCCAAACCAGTTGCGCTACCAAGCTGCGCTACTCGCCGATGTACTGCTTTTTGAATTTTTAGTTCAATTCATTTAAAAAGTCGTGGTGCGAGGGGGGGGACTCGAACCCCCACATCCTAAGGACACTAACACCTGAAGCTAGCGCGTCTACCAATTCCGCCACCTTCGCAATTCACAACTCTTTCAATAATGGGGTGGCTAATGGGATTCGAACCCACGACAACTGGAATCACAATCCAGGGCTCTACCAACTGAGCTATAGCCACCACTGTATTCTTTCACGCGGTACTGACTACTTCTCAGACCACCGCAGCTCTAGCGCCGGGACTAAAATGGCGCGCCCGACAGGATTCGAACCTGAGACCTCTGCCTCCGGAGGGCAGCGCTCTATCCAGCTGAGCTACGGGCGCTTAGCGCCGTTGCGGGGCTGGATATTACGTACCTCCGTCCCCGCTGTCTAGTGCTTTTTTGAAAAAAATGCGCGTTTGGTTATCGTTTGCACATTTTGCCGCTTATTCCTCCACTTTCTGCGTGGTGGCACGGCGACCGAGACCAAAAAGCTTATAGGCAGCCGTTACAGCGGCCAGGAAGATCATCCCGACAAACAGCGACATGCGGGTATCTTCATTAAAGTACATTCCGATTAATACGCAAATCAGGAACGCCATCGTTAAATAGTTCGCATACGGGAACAGAATTGAACGGAACGGATGGCTTTCAATCGCCTTTTTATGCGCATGACGGAAACGCAGCTGGCTGATGAGGATAACAAACCACGGCACCATGCCCGGCAGGACGCTGGCGCTGTAGACGTAAACAAACACCCGCTGCGGATTGGGAATGATGTAATTCAGGCAAGAACCAATCAGCAGGATCGCAATCGAAACCGCCACGCCCGCCACCGGCACGCCAGCACGTGACACTTTGCTCATCGCCGCAGGCAGCTGGTTATTCTTCGAGAGCGCATAGAGCATACGCCCACAGCTGTACATCCCGCTGTTACACCCTGACAGCGCGGCCGTCAGGACCACAAAGTTAATGATGCCCGCCGCCGCCGTGATGCCAATTTTGGCAAAGGTTAAAACAAACGGGCTACCCGTCGTGCCAATTTCGTTCCACGGGAAGATGGTTACGATAACGAAGATCGCGCCCACATAGAAAATCAGGATGCGCCACAGCACTTTGCCCACCGCGCTACGCAGCGTGACCTGAGGATTTTTCGCTTCACCGGCAGTAATACCGATCAGCTCTACGCCCTGATACGAAGCCACAACGATACACAGCGCCGTCAGGAAACCCTTCCAGCCGCCGGCAAAGAAGCCGCCGTTTTCGGTCAGGTTACCGAAACCGATAGCGTGTCCACCGTTGCCAAATCCGAAGAAAATCACGCCCAGGCCGACAACAATCATCACGATGATGGTGGTGACTTTAATCATCGCGAACCAGAACTCGATCTCACCATATAGACGCACGGCGGCCAGGTTTGCCAGCGCCACCAGCCCCACGGCAATAAGCGCGGGTATCCACTGGGCCATGTCCGGGAACCAGAACTGGACATAGACCCCTATCGCGGTGATCTCGGAGATGCCCACCGCCATCCACATGAACCAGTATGACCAGGCTGTCAGGTAGCCGAAAAAGGGGCTCATATACCGGTGCGCGTAAACGGCGAAGGAGCCGGTTACCGGCTCCAGGAAGAGCATTTCGCCCATGGAACGCATGATGAAGAAAACAAACAGCCCGGCAATAATGTACGCCAGTAATACGGAAGGGCCTGCCCACTTGAGCGTGCTTGCGGAGCCCATAAACAGGCCCACGCCGATAGTGCCGCCCAGCGCTATCAGTTCAATATGACGAGCTTCCAGCCCACGCTGTAGCTCCGGTTTTTTCTCTGCCATAGATCCTCGATTGTGTTTGCTGTTTCCCGACTTAAGATCGGGTATTGTTTTTTAGGGGGACTAAAATACGGAGCGAATGGTTTCTTAAAATGTGCCAAATGGCAAACGATGCATAAAAAAAATGAATGCATTGCACAGATTATCAGCAGTTTTGCAGGCGAGTTGCAGCGCGAATAGCATATCGCGCTACATTTTGATTACATTTTCCCGGTGTAATGCCAGGCGAGGTAGCGAAGCAGACGGATCTGTCGTTTAATGCGTGTCGGCTGCGATAGCAGGCGGTACAGCCACTCCAGCCCCAGATTTTGCCAGATCTTCGGCGCACGCTTAACGTGGCCGGTAAAGACGTCGTACGTGCCGCCGACGCCCATGTAGAGAGCATCCGGGCAGACCAGACGACAGTCACGCATCAGGATCTCCTGGCGCGGGGACCCCATCGCCACGGTGACAATCTTCGCCCCGCTGTCACGAACGCGCTCAAACAGCGCCTGCCGATCTTCCGGTTTGAAGTAACCATCCTGGCTGCCGACAATATTAACATTCCATTGACGACGCAGTTTCTCTTCCGTCTGGGCCAGTATCTCCGGCTTCCCGCCAATCAGGAACACGGGCGTTCCCTGCGCGCCTGCGCGGGCCATAAGCTGCTCCCAGAGATCGGCACCCGCCACGCGGGAAACATTAGCGTCAGGATACTTTTTACGGATAGAGCGAACCACGCTGATCCCGTCCGCGTATTTAAATTCGGCCGCGTCTATCAGGCTTTTGACTTCCGCGTTATCCTCAACCGCCAGCATCTTTTCCGCGTTGATGGCCACCAGCGTACCGGATTTCATCTGGCCGTCGGCGAACAGAAAATCCAGCGCGTGCTGCATGTCGCGCCAGCCAATCAGCTGCAGACCACGTAGCGCATAGCGCGGTGCAGAAATTCTATCAGTCATTACTATCCTTACTCAGACTTGAGACAGCGTTGTGCTGCCCTGCCGCTCGCGCCTGTGCACAAGCCCGGCGCTGTCAAACAGCCAGTACAACAGTTTGGCCAGTAACAGGCAGATGCCGAAAACGACCATGAAGAACACCACGCGCGAAACGAACGAGTCCAGACCTTCGCGCGCCAGAACGATCATATTGAAAATGGCACCAAAGCAGAAACTGTGCAAAATGGCCGCTTTATAGCGGTTGGTCTCTTCATTGCCACGCAGGTAAAGCCAGTCGAACCACTTAATAATCAGCCCCACGGCAACCGCTCCGGGGAGAATGAACCATGCCCCGCCCATCACCACCAGGGAACCGAGCAGCGTGGGTGAAATTGCCAGACCGGAATGGTTGTTCAGCACTTCCCAGGTGAAGTAATTCGCCGTATTCAGCACCACGCCAGGACGGTCCGGCCATAGCCAGGAAGGGATAAAGACGTAGAAGTCGCGAACAATCGGCGCCAGCCCCTGGAAATCAATCTTGTCGTAATTTTGCAGCAGCAGTGCCAGGTTTTCCCATGGCGAGAACGTATCGCGCGTGAGGTAAAGGAACGTGTAAAACGCCTCATCACCCGCCACGTTCATCCCGTAGCGCTTTAGCGCCAGCCAGAACATCCCCACAATGCCAAACACGCCTGCTGCAACCAGCATCCAGAGCGAGATCCAGCCGCGGATAATGCCGATAAACAGGAAAATCGCGAAGGCGATGATGATGTTCGCGCGCGTACCGCCCACAATCATGTAGGTCAGGATGCCAAACGCGACGGTACTGACCAGGAAGAACAGCCACGCTTTGCTGTCCTGGCGCAGGAAGAAGATCACCAGCATCGCCGGGATGAAGAAGTAGAAGAAACGCTTAAGCGCCACGCCCGAGACTTCTGCCGAAAAAATCTGGCTGTAGGAGTGGAGTTTAAAAAGCAGGAAGCCGTTATGCATGAAGAAGATGCCAACGCTGACCAGGGCGATAGTCATCAGCATCACCCATGTCAGGTGGGTTTCCACCCGATTCATGGTAAAGAGCGCCCTGCGTGGAGCAGCTGTCTGCGCTGAACGCAGACGCGTTTTATAGGTGACGTAGTAAACCGCATAGAAGCAGGTCGCCGCCAGAAGCGCCTGGAGCAGAATGTCCGGCGGCGCGACGCTCACGTCAAAACGGAAGACCAGTATGCTGGTCAACGGGAAGCCGAAAAAGAACGTTAGCAGAAACAGTAACGAGAAGAAGACGTTAAAGTTGAAGCGCACGCGGCGGAATTCAAACCAGGTGAGCGTGGCGATAAACAGGCTGCTCAGAAGCCAGACAACCAGTAAGCCGCTGAATTGCAACTGACTCATGCTTTGTCTCCTGCAGCGATACGCAGCGCGCGGTGCCACGGCGTGAGATAATTCGGGCTGAAAAAATCGATGCTGTTTTTATCCACCAGCGTGAGCTGACGTTGAGCTTCACGTACCACCTCGACATTCAGCGTGTCTGAGGTAAACAGCACCGGAATATGCTGCTCGGCCATGTCCTGCCAGAACGGGTTGTCGCGGTTGAGCACGCACGGTACACCTGCCTGAATCAGCAGGCACAGCGTGCCAATCCCCTGCTGCCGGGCAAAGATGAAATAACCGAGATCGCATTTTCTCAGCAGCGCAAGATAGTCATCAAATTCCAGCTTATCGCTGAGGATGTGCAGATTTTCCGCGCTAAACAGCGCCAGCCCCTGCTGACGAACCTCGTCGATATAGGCGCTGTTGTTGGCGGGATAGCCCATCGGCACCACCACGTTCACCGTGTCGCCAAACTGCTGATGCACCGCCCTGAGCGCCGCGACATGTTCGTTACTGCGATCGCCGGAATTCCCCACCAGAATCGTCAGCTTGCCTTCTCGCACCGCGTCATTCGCCATGGCATTCAGCGCCGGATCCATGCGGGTGGGGAAATAGAGCAACTCGCCGCGCACGTTCGGGTGCTGTTTAGCAAAATAGTTGAGATCGCCGCGGGTAGCAAAAACGCAGCCTACGCGCCCCTGAGCCATGCGGCGCAGGGGATAAAAAAGACGGAATTTCCAGCCGCGGGAGACTTCATAAAGATCGGCTCCCCAGATATGCCAGCTGCACTGGGAGGGTTTAATCCCTCCGCTGAGAAGCGCCAGCCACAGGCCGGTATTGAACTGCCCGTGGAAAAAGAAACGTTGCTTACGATCCGCTTTGGCTTTGGCAACCACCGCCTTCGCCAGTGAGGCCTTATCCGGCCAGAAGCGAATCGTCAGTGCCGGAAACGCCTCGCTCAGGCCCTTATCCTGACCTGCAACCATAAACTCACGCGCATCAGGATCGCCCGATGCCAGCTCGTCGTTGAAGAACCGCAAAACGGTCTGGTTATGGTGTGGGATATCCGATCCCAGGATGTGAATCAGTGCAGTCATGCGCGTTTACGCCACAATAAAAATACACCGCAACAGGCGGCGAAATAAACGATATAGGTTGCCATGTAGGCCTGGGCCGCCCCCAGCGCACCGTGCGTGGGTATCAGCCAGTGTGAAAATGACGTCAGTAAAACAAACTGGCTAATTTCCGCCAGGATATAGAGCCGAAGGGACGCTTTCGCGATCACCAGATAGCCGAAAACGTAAGCCCCCACTTTCAGTACATCACCCACCAGCTGCCAGGCAAAGAGATCGCGCATGGCGGTGAACTTCGCCGAGAACAGCAGCCAGATGGCGACATCGCGCAATAACCAGACGGTAAAGCTGGCAGCCGCGACGGCCGGCAATACAAAGCGCAGCGATCGGAAAATCTCGCGCGTTATGTCCTGTCTGGACGTCAGACGCGACAGGGTTGGCAGCAGGTAAACGCTAAAGGAAGCCGTAATAAACTGAAGATAGGCATCGGAAATACTGCTTACGCCCTGCCAGATCCCGACCTCATCCCAGCTATAGTGCGCCGCCAGCAGGTTTCGCATCATCACGTAGGCCACCGGCAGCGTGACGGAGGTGATGAGCGCCATCAGGGTAAATTTACCCAGTTGGCTGGCAAGCATCGAGTCCCATTGCGGTTTCAGGTAGCTCAGCGGAATGACGCCCCGACGCATCAGCATAAATGCCGCAGGCACAACCACCAGCGCCGGAACCAGCGCCAGCCCCAGCAGTGCCCCTTCATAGCCACCCAGGCGATAGCAGAAATAATAGGCAATCACGCCGATGACGCTGCCCAGGATCAACGCAAGCGCGTTCCCGGCAGCATCACGAAACCCTTTCATCAGCGCCAGCAGCAGGTTAGCCCAGGCAATCCCCATCTGAACCAATGCGACCAGACGCACCAGCCCCTGATAGTGGGTGTGACCGAATAATCCCTGGCTGATGGGCGCCGCCGCCAGCAGAAAGATGATCGCCATCAGGGTCGAAAAACCCGTGACCATCGCCGACGAGGTGCCCACCACCCTGCGGAGCTGGGCCGCATCATCATGATACTGAGCAACGTATTTGGTGACGCCGTTGAAGATACCGGCACCGGCCAGCACGCCAAGGACGGTGACAAGCTGACGGAAATTACCCGCCAGCCCCACTCCTGACGGGCCAAATGAGACGGCCAGGAGCTTGACGACCAACAGCCCGGCCCCAATTTTTACAAGCGTGGACGCGGCGGTCCACACCGATGCTTTTGCCAGAGACATATCAGCCGAAATAACTCAGGAGGGTATTAATCACCGTACGCTGGTTAACTGGCGCGAGGTTGTAGAACAGTGGCAGACGAAGCAACCGCTCACTTTCTTTGGTGGTGTAACGGTCTTCACCCGCGAACGTTCCAAACGCTTCGCCCGCCGGACTGGAGTGCAGCGGGATATAGTGGAACACCGCCATAATTTCGGCTTCTTTCAGCCAGGCGATGAGCTCGCTCCGGTCGTCGTTATCGCGCAGCTTGATGTAGAACATGTGTGCGTTGTGGACGCAATCCGCCGGAATCGTTGGCAGCGCAATACGCCCGGCTTTGGCCAGAGGTTCCAGCGCATCGTAATAGGTTTGCCACAGGGAGAGACGCTGCAGGTTGATGCGATCCGCGGCTTCCAGCTGCGCCCACAGGTACGCGGCCTGCAGATCCGCCATCAGATAGCTGGAGCCAATATCGCGCCAGGTATATTTGTCTACCTGGCCGCGGAAGAACTGGCTGCGGTTGGTGCCTTTTTCGCGGATCACTTCCGCACGCTCCACGAGTGCCCGGTCGTTAATCAGCGTCGCGCCACCCTCTCCGCCTGCCGTGTAGTTTTTGGTTTCGTGGAAGCTAAAGCAGCCGATGTGGCCGATGGTGCCCAGCGCGCGTCCCTTGTAGGTCGACATCACGCCCTGCGCGGCATCTTCCACCACAAACAGGTTATGTTTTTTGGCGATGGCCATGATGGTGTCCATTTCACAGGCCACACCTGCGTAGTGAACCGGCACGATCGCGCGCGTTTTGTCGGTGATCGCCGCTTCAATCAGCGTCTCATCAATGTTCATGGTATCCGGGCGGATATCCACAAAGACGATTTTCGCCCCGCGCAGGACAAACGCATTCGCCGTGGAAACGAAGGTGTAGCTCGGCATGATCACTTCATCGCCGGGCTGGATATCCAGCAGCAGTGCGGCCATTTCCAGCGATGCCGTACAGGAAGGGGTCAGCAGTACTTTGGCGCTGCGAAAACGCTGTTCCATCCACTGCTGACAGCGACGGGTGAAACCGCCGTCACCGCAGAGTTTGCCGCTGCCCATGGCAGACTGCATATAGTCGAGTTCCGTTCCGACGACGGGTGGTGCGTTAAATGGAATCATCTTGTCACCTGTATAACCAGTAGGCGGTGGCGTCGATGTTGGCACCACTCGCAATATAACGTTTAAGCGCGGCGGTGTTGCCCACCTGGGTCGCCACCCGCAGCGTCTCAACCTGCTGCTGCTGCGCCCAGTGCAGCGCCGCCTGCATAAGTTTCTCACCCATGCCGCGCCCGGCTAATAAGCCAATACGCGCCTCGCGCACGTTGAGCTTGCGAAGCGAGACGAACCCCTGGAGTTGACCGTCCCCTGCGCGGAAAACCAGGCAGACGTGGTCAAAGGTGCCTTTAACCGCATTCTCTATCCACTGGGCATAGAAACGTCCACTATCGTCAGGTGCGTACCAGGGCGTACGAAAGCGGCTCTGCGCAAACGCCCGGGCCGCCATCTGACGCAGCACGGGAATATCCTGTTCGGTTGCCATTTCCGCACCGGGCGCATCATGCCGGGTGAGGGTTATGGAAAGGTCTGCCTCACCTTCCACCAGCTGAAAGCCGCGTTGCTGGAGCGCATCAAGCAGGTCGGTACGGTCCGCCGGGATCTTCGCCTGAATCCGTTGCCAGGCGATGAAATCCGATTCAGCCAGTACCGGCGCATCATCGCGCAGACGCACAATGGCCGACGGCAGGCCGAAAAAGGCACTCTCCCACTGCAGGGGCTCAAGTACCCCGTTCAGGCTGTTCAACGCCAGACACCTTTGGTATCAACGACATACTTCTGACGCACCGCATCACCGGACGTCGCTTTAAACTCTTGATGATCCACCAGCAGCACCAGCACATCCGCCGTCGCCAGCGCCTCATCCAGCGCAGCCAGCGTGCAGTGCCCCGCCAGTTTTGCCGGCAACTCATCGATATTCGGCTCAACCACCAGCGTTTCACCCTTGTGCCATTCGGCAATCATCTGAGCAATTTCCATTGCCGGGCTTTCGCGCAGGTCGTCAATGTTGGGTTTGAATGCCAGACCAAAGCAGGCAATTTTCAACTCGCTGGCGCGCTTTCCGCTCTCTGCCAGACAATCCGCTACCGTGGTTTTGACCTGATTGAGCACCCAGTGAGGTTTGCTGTCGTTCACTTCACGCGCGGTGCGAATCAGGCGCGCCTGCGCCGGATTCTGAGCCACAATAAACCACGGATCGACGGCGATGCAGTGTCCACCCACGCCCGGGCCTGGCTGGAGAATGTTGACGCGCGGATGGCGGTTCGCCAGGCTAATCAACTCCCAGACGTTAATCCCCTGATCGGCGCAAATCAGCGACAGTTCGTTCGCAAAGGCGATATTAACGTCACGGAAGCTGTTTTCCGTCAGCTTGCACATCTCGGCGGTGCGGGAGTTTGTCACCACACACTCCCCTTCCAGGAAAATCTTGTACAGCGCGCTGGCGCGCTCGGAACAGACGGGCGTCATACCGCCAATGACGCGGTCGTTTTTAATCAGTTCGACCATGACCTGGCCCGGTAGCACGCGCTCCGGACAGTAGGCGATGTTGATATCCGCCTGCTCCCCCGCCTGTTGCGGGAAGCTTAAATCAGGGCGCGCGTCGGCCAGCCACTGCGCCATCTGCTCGGTAGCACCGACCGGAGAGGTTGATTCCAGGATCACCAGCGCCCCTTTCTTCAGCACAGGGGCAATGGACTTTGCCGCCGCCTCGACGTAGACCATGTCGGGCTCGTGGTCACCTTTAAAGGGCGTTGGAACGGCAATCAGGTAAGCATCCGCTTCAACGGGCGTGGTACTGGCGCGCAGGAAGCCGCCCTCCACCGCCTCTTTCACCACGCGGTCAAGATCGGGCTCGACAATATGAATTTCGCCACGGTTAATGGTTTCCACCGCACGGGCGTTGATATCCACACCGACAACCTGTTTCTGACGAGAGGCAAACGCCGCCGCGGTGGGCAAGCCAATGTAGCCAAGACCAATGACAGAGATGGTAGTAAAACTCATAGCGATACCCGATTGTTTTTAAGTGCATGCAAAATACGGCCACAAGCCTGCCCGTCTCCATACGGATTATGGGCCCGGCTCATCGCCTGATACGTTTCGTCGTCATGCAGAAGGCGCGTGACCTCTTCGACGATGAGTTCCGCGTTGGTGCCGACCAGACGCACCGTACCGGCTTTGACCGCTTCCGGACGTTCGGTGGTTTCACGCATCACCAGCACCGGTTTGCCAAGAGAAGGCGCTTCTTCCTGAATGCCGCCGGAATCGGTAAGGATCAGCCAGGCATGGTTCATCAGCCAGACAAACGGCAGATAATCCTGAGGTTCAATCAGAATGACATTTTCGATATGGCCCAGGATGCGGTTAACCGGCTCGCTGACGTTAGGATTGAGATGGACCGGATAGACAATCTGCACGTCGTCGTTCTGCGCCGCGATTTCAGCCAGCGCGTGACAGATTTGTTCAAAACCCCGGCCAAAGCTTTCGCGACGGTGGCCGGTGACCAGAATAGTTTTTTTGCCGTTGTGCAGGAATGGATAGCGGGCAGCGAGTTCGTTCTTAAGCTCGTGGTTTGCCAGGACCCGGTCACGTACCCAAATTAACGCATCAATGACCGTATTGCCGGTCACAAAGATCTTGTTATCGGCGATATTTTCACGCAGCAGGTTCTGACGCGAGTTTTCCGTAGGCGCAAAGTGATACATCGCCAGGTGGCCCGTTAGCGTGCGGTTGGCCTCCTCCGGCCACGGCGAATAAAGATTGCCGGTACGCAGACCCGCCTCAACATGCCCCACGGGAATTCGCTGGTAAAACGCGGCCAGGCTGGTCGCCACGGTCGTGGTGGTGTCGCCGTGTACCAGCACCACGTCAGGCTTGAATGACTCCAGGATAGGCTTCAGCTCTTGCAGAATGCGACAGGTTATCTCCGTCAATCCTTGCCCCGGTTTCATAATATTGAGGTCGTAATCCGGGACGATGGAAAAGAGCGTTAACACCTGATCGAGCATCTCACGGTGCTGGGCCGTGACGCACACTTTCGCTTCAATATCAGGATCGCTGGCCAGCGCATGAACCAGAGGTGCCATCTTAATGGCCTCCGGCCTGGTGCCAAATACGGTTAGTACTTTCACATCGATTCTCTTCGATTAGGCGATGAAGGCCGCAGCCTTCATCGTAGACGGCATTCTTAGTTTGTGCGACGACGCGTTAACGCCACGCCAGCGCCCGTCAGTGCGCCTACAATCCCCCACATGATCATCAGGAATGCACGACGCGGACTATCGCGTTTTACAGGTTCTTCAGGCGTTCGCAAATAACGATAGGTCTGAAAACGCGGGTCCAGAGATGGACCGACATTAAGCGTATTGAGCATCGCGCGATTTTGATCGTAATCGAGGTCAAAATCAGGACCGACGGCCTGAAGGTTTTCCAGACGTGCCTGCAACATGGGGCGGCCAAGGAGGAACATCTCTGAATCAGGCAGTTCATCAGCCGGCACGTCCGTCTCAGTGCGGGAAATATTGTGCTGTTCCGCAATTTTCAGCGCCTGCTCAATATTGTGTACACGGCGAGCGAAAATCGCTTTAGCCACCTCTTCCTGACGTTTCACCTGCGCTTTCATCTGGATGGTGCGAGCCGACCAGGCGCCTTTAAGCTCTTCGTTAAGATGGCTTGCGGCACGCTGGCTGGCAAACGCGACATACTGACGCAGCAGGTTGTTGGCGTCCGGCGCGGTTTCTGCAATCAGCTTGACGCTGTCATTCACGTTACGCAGGGCATCGCCCGGCATAAATTGTATATTGTTAATCAGATCGTCCAGCAGAGCGGCATCGGCTTTGGTGTTATCAACCCGACGCTGCTTGTAGTAATCCGTCTGGGACCAGAAGTCGCGGCGCGTATCCCACGAAGCCAGTTGCATCACAAACTCTTTATAGGCCTCATCCATAACGGAGACCTGATCTGGCGTGGCGAGGTTAGCTTTGATATCCAGGTTTCGCAGGAATTGCTGTTGGGAATAGAACCCCCCAAGCATGTTAACCGTTGGTTTGTCAGTGATTGCCGTGGCGCTCCACTCTTGTTTTGCAAAGAACGTATAGGCCAGCGCTAACAGTGCAAACCCCAGCGCGATCCCCGCAATCCAAAGTTTGCCTGCCCATAACACGCGAAACAAACCCCGAATATCCAGTTCATTCTCAGTTACCACTGATTTCGCTCCCGCCAACGGTTGAGTCATCATAGTCCCGGTTTTACTTAGTTAATGTTGTGTTTTTGCCACTGTTACGACGCATCCTGCGTTTAATACGTTTAATGAACCGCGCTACTTTCCATGCGCGCTTAATGCAGTAGCCGTACAGGAAAAATGCGAGCAAGAACAATGCCAACATAACCCACTCAGGAATAATATGAGAATATTCTGCAGCCACACCAATCGCGGCCAAAATAGCGGCGGCCAGTGTAATAAGCACAAACGCCTGACGGGACGTAAAACCCGCACGCATGATGAGATGATGAATGTGTTGGCGGTCGGGAGAGAAAGGACTCATCCCTTTGCGCAGGCGGCGATACATAATCGCCACCATATCCATTAATGGAATGGCAATAATCCACAGCGCTGTTACAGGACTTATCGGATGGGTTTGACCCTGCGTAGTTTCAAGCAGGATCCAGATAACCGTAAAACCAATCAGCGTACTGCCTGCGTCTCCCATAAAGACTTTATAGCGACGACCCAGCACACCGAGGTTTAAGAGGATATAAGGCAGAATGGCAGCAATCATGGCAAAACACCACATTGCCAGGCTGTACTGACCATCAAACCATAAAATAATGCCGATAGCGGCGAACGAGACGGATGACAATCCACCGAGCAGGCCGTCAATGCCATCCACCATGTTGAAAGCATTGATTGCTGCCCAGACAGCAAAGAGTGTCAGGAAGAAGCCAAATGGCCCCAGGACTAACTCCCAGGGGCCAAACACATACCCGAGGCTTCTCAGATACAGTCCGCCCACTACCATCATCACCACGCCAATGGCCGCCTGAACGGTAGCGCGTATTTTCACCGCGATATCAAACCGGTCATCAAGAGCCCCGACTAACACCAGGACACCGGCGCAGGCGACATAAAGGGCGGCATGAGGGATATAATAATCGGCGATCCCAAACGTGAAGCAAATCCCTGCGTAAACAGAAATCCCGCCGACTAGAGGAATAAGTCCCTGATGGCGTTTACGAAAATTTGGCTTATCCACTAACCCTATTCGTTTTGCCACCTTACGTGCGATGAACAAAAAACAGGTTGTGAATAAAAAAATACTGATCAATTCAGTAACGGCGGTGAATAGATTCACAATGGATTGCTCTCAACAAATGTTAGTCCCGGAAGTATAACCATGAAGCCATTACCTCAGAAGTAATAAAGATGGCTTCTTACAACTCCCTTTGTATATTTTTCAAACAATTATTACTTTGACTGTGCAAACGGTCTTATTGTCGCACCGACAGGTCAAAATTGGGAGTAGGTGGTACTAGCGTATAGTCCATAAAAGAAAAACGCCACGTAAAAACGTGGCGTTCGCTGGCTTTATTTGCGTTACGAGCGTTTCATCATGTCGAAGAAATCGTCGTTGGTTTTGGTCATTGCCAGTTTGTTAATGAGGAACTCCATCGCGTCGATTTCACCCATTGGATGGATGATTTTGCGCAGGATCCACATTTTCTGCAGCTCTTCCTGGGTGGTGAGCAGCTCTTCTTTACGGGTACCGGAACGGTTGTAGTCGATTGCCGGGAAGACGCGTTTTTCAGCGATCTTACGAGAGAGGTGCAGTTCCATGTTGCCTGTCCCTTTAAACTCTTCGTAAATCACTTCGTCCATTTTGGAGCCGGTATCAATCAGCGCGGTCGCGATGATGGTCAGGCTGCCGCCCTCTTCGACGTTACGTGCAGCACCGAAGAAACGTTTTGGACGATGCAGGGCGTTAGCATCCACACCACCGGTCAGGACTTTACCAGACGCCGGGACCACGGTGTTGTAGGCACGCGCCAGACGGGTGATGGAATCGAGCAGGATGATCACGTCTTTCTTGTGCTCAACCAGGCGTTTTGCCTTCTCGATAACCATTTCCGCAACCTGAACGTGGCGAGATGCTGGTTCGTCGAAGGTAGAAGCAACCACTTCACCTTTAACCAGACGCTGCATCTCGGTCACTTCTTCCGGACGTTCGTCAATCAGCAGCACCATCAGCACACAGTCAGGGTGGTTGTAAGCAATGCTCTGCGCGATGTTCTGCAGCAGCATGGTTTTACCCGCTTTTGGCGGCGCCACAATCAGACCACGCTGACCACGACCGATTGGTGAGGCCAGATCCAGAACGCGCGCGGTTAAGTCTTCGGTAGAACCGTTACCACGCTCCATACGCAGGCGAGAGTTCGCGTGCAGCGGCGTTAAGTTCTCAAAGAGGATCTTATTGCGTGAGTTTTCTGGCTTATCGAAGTTAACTTCATTGACTTTCAACAGCGCAAAGTAGCGTTCACCCTCTTTAGGAGGACGAATCTTACCTGAAATGGTGTCACCAGTGCGGAGGTTGAAACGGCGGATTTGGCTGGGGGATACGTAGATGTCGTCAGGGCCGGCGAGGTAGGAGCTGTCTGCAGAGCGGAGGAAACCAAATCCGTCTTGCAATATCTCCAGCACACCGTCGCCAAAGATATCTTCGCCACTCTTAGCGTGCTGCTTCAGGATGGCGAAAATGATGTCCTGCTTGCGCATACGAGCCTGGTTTTCCAGCCCCATATTTTCGCCGAGAGTGATCAGCTCAGAAACCGGCGTATTCTTTAATTCGGTAAGATTCATAATGGTGTGGGTTCTTAAACTCGGGGTGATTCTCGAACTTAATGTTGTGAATGGTATGGCAGGGTCATCCATGCCTGTTTAGCGGCCATCAACTCATGTCTGTTCGCTGTCTGGTCACAGGGAAAGAACGCAGAACTGAAACGACAAGACGGATTGAGTGACAAGCCCGGAATTTAGCCACTTCACGCACTGTTCATGTTAACAACGGGAAGTATCGGGTAAAACAAGATTCAAACAACAAGATATGTTTAAAACGAAGTCATAGCTAACTTAGCACGACTTCAGCCGGGCGTCCAGAGTTCCGAATCATTTAGCCGGGGGCTCTGAACGCACAGCGGAGAAACCTTACGCCAGGTTAGCGTCGAGGAACTCTTTCAGTTGACCTTTGGACAGCGCGCCCACTTTGGTCGCCGCCACTTCGCCGTTTTTGAACAGCAGCAGGGTCGGAATACCACGGATACCGTATTTTGGTGCGGTGCCCGGGTTCTGGTCGATGTTCAGCTTGGCAACGGTCAGTTTGCCCTGATATTCGTCGGCGATCTCATCCAGAATCGGGGCGATCATTTTGCAAGGACCACACCATTCAGCCCAGAAATCGACGAGGATCAGCCCGTCAGCCTTAAGTACGTCCGTGTCAAAACTGTCGTCAGTCAGGTGAATAATTTTATCGCTCATATATAACTCCACAGGAATAAGCCTGGTACGTTGGTTTTGTCTCCACCAACGACGCGTTGATGTCGCATTAACCAACTAAAGGTTGACTTTATTTCACCGGATACGCTTTCGTAAAGCAATAGTAAGCTGATATTCTACCACACTATGAGCAAAACACATTTAACAGAACAGAAGTTTTCCGACTTCGCGCTGCACCCGAAGGTGATTGAAGCCCTTGAAAATAAAGGGTTTCATAACTGCACGCCCATTCAGGCCCTCGCGCTGCCGCTGACGCTGGCCGGTCGCGATGTTGCCGGGCAGGCGCAAACCGGTACCGGCAAAACGATGGCGTTTTTAACGTCAACGTTTCATTATTTACTTTCTCACCCAGCGATTGCAGACCGCAAAGTTAACCAGCCGCGCGCGCTAATTATGGCCCCGACGCGAGAACTGGCGGTACAGATCCACGCAGACGCTGAACCCCTGGCGCAGGCTACCGGCCTGAAGCTGGGCCTGGCCTATGGCGGCGACGGCTACGATAAACAGCTGAAAGTGCTGGAAAGCGGTGTGGATATCCTGATCGGTACCACCGGCCGTCTTATCGATTACGCCAAACAGAACCACATTAACCTCGGTGCCATCCAGGTTGTGGTGCTCGATGAAGCTGACCGCATGTACGATCTGGGCTTCATTAAAGACATCCGCTGGCTGTTCCGCCGTATGCCTCCGGCTAATCAGCGCCTGAATATGCTGTTCTCTGCAACCCTCTCCTACCGCGTTCGCGAGCTGGCGTTCGAACAGATGAACAACGCTGAATACGTAGAAGTGGAACCGGAGCAGAAAACGGGTCACCGCATTAAAGAAGAGCTCTTCTATCCTTCTAATGAAGAGAAAATGCGCCTGCTGCAAACGCTGATTGAAGAAGAGTGGCCAGATCGCGCCATCATCTTTGCGAACACCAAACACCGTTGTGAAGACATCTGGGGCCACCTGGCTGCCGATGGTCACCGTGTTGGCCTGTTGACCGGAGACGTGGCGCAGAAAAAACGCCTGCGTATTCTTGAAGAGTTCACCCGCGGCGATCTCGATATTCTGGTCGCCACCGACGTGGCTGCACGTGGTTTACACATTCCAGCCGTAACGCACGTCTTTAACTACGATCTGCCAGACGACTGCGAAGACTACGTACACCGTATCGGTCGTACCGGTCGCGCGGGCGCAAGCGGTCACTCTATTAGCCTTGCGTGTGAAGAGTATGCGCTGAACCTTCCGGCCATTGAGACCTACATCGGTCACTCTATTCCGCAGAGCAAATACAATCCGGAAGCGCTGTTAAGCGAACTGCCGCCGCCTAAGCGTCTTACCCGCCCACGCTCCGGCAATGGTCCGCGTCGTTCAGGCGGCGCACCGCGTAATCGTCGTCGTTCAGGTTAAGAAAATATGCTCAGCTCCACCTCGCTTTATGCGGCAATTGATCTCGGTTCGAATAGTTTTCATATGCTGGTTGTGCGCGAGGTGGCGGGAAGCATACAAACGCTGACGCGCATTAAGCGCAAGGTCCGCCTCGCGGCGGGCCTGAGCAGCGACAATCACCTCTCGCCTGAAGCCATGGAACGTGGCTGGCAGTGCCTGCGACTCTTTGCCGAGCGTCTGCAGGATATCCCGCACGCCCAAATCACCGTTGTCGCCACTGCGACACTCCGCCTGGCGGTTAACGCCGTGGATTTTATTGCCAGAGCGCAGGAGATTCTCGGTTGCCCGGTTCAGGTTATTAGCGGTGAAGAAGAAGCTCGCTTGATTTATCAGGGGGTTGCACACACCACGGGGGGTGACGATCGCCGCCTGGTGGTGGATATCGGCGGAGCCAGTACCGAGCTGGTGACCGGCACCGGCGCGCAGGCTACGTCGCTGTTCAGCCTGTCGATGGGCTGCGTGACCTGGCTTGAGCGCTATTTTACCGATCGTAATCTGGGTAAAGAGAACTTCGACGAGGCAGAAAATGCCGCGCGCGAGGTATTACGTCCCGTGATGGACGAACTGCGCTATCACGGCTGGAAAGTGTGCGTGGGTGCGTCGGGGACCGTGCAGGCCCTGCAGGAAATCATGATGGCGCAGGGAATGGACGAGCGGATTACGCTTGCCAAACTTCAGCAGCTAAAACAGCGCGCCATCCAGTGCGGACGCCTGGAAGAACTGGAAATTGAAGGCCTGACGCTGGAACGCGCGCTGGTCTTCCCGAGCGGGCTGGCCATTCTGATCGCCATTTTCACCGAGCTCAACATCCAGTGTATGACCCTTGCCGGCGGCGCGCTGCGCGAAGGCCTGGTCTACGGGATGCTGCATCTGTCGGTCGATCAGGATATCCGCAGCCGAACCCTGCGCAACGTACAGCGTCGTTTTCTGGTCGATATCGATCAGGCAGGACGCGTATCGCAGCTGGCATCTCGCTTCGCCGATCAGGTCGCTAACGTCTGGGATCTTGATCATCTGAGCCGCGATTTACTGCTGAGCGCCTGTGCGCTGCATGAAGTGGGGCTGAGCATCGATTTTAAGCAGGCCCCCGCTCACGCAGCGTATCTGGTTCGCAACCTGGATTTACCGGGCTACACGCCCGCACAGAAAAAGCTGCTGGCAACGCTGCTGCTGAACCAGACCAACGCCGTTGATCTCTCATCCTTGCATCAGCAAAACGCCGTACCGCCGCGCGTAGCCGAGCATCTGTGCCGCCTGCTGCGTCTGGCGATTCTCTTTGCCAGCCGCCGTCGCGATGATTTGTTGCCTGCAATCAATCTGGTGGCCGATGACGAAAAACTGTCGCTGACGTTACCGGAAAACTGGATTGAGCGTCACCCGCTTGGGGCAGAGATGATCGAGCAGGAGTGCCAGTGGCAAAGCTATGTGCACTGGGTGCTGGAAGTGAAGTAATACGCTGAACATTGCCGGGTGGCGGCTTCGCCTTACCCGGCCTACTCATCATTATCCTTTCTCTTTGGCTTTTGCCAGCATGGCGCGAATGTTCGCCACGTTAGCCTGCCCCTTGTGCATCCGCTCTTCTGCGGTAATCACTTTGCGTTCCTGTTCCCAGATCAGGTCGTCCTGCGGCAGCTCCAGCAGGAAACGGCTCGGCTCCGGGCGGACGAGTTCGCCATACTGACGGCGCTCTTTACACAGCGTGAACGTCAGCTCTTTCTGCGCGCGAGTAATCCCCACGTAGGCCAGGCGGCGCTCCTCGTCGACGTTATCTTCGTCAATGCTGCTCTGGTGCGGTAACAATCCCTCTTCCATACCAACCAGATACACATACGGGAACTCCAGCCCTTTGGACGCATGCAGCGTCATCAGCTGAACCTGATCGGCCTCTTCTTCGCTCTCGCCGCGCTCCATCATGTCGCGCAGGGTAAAGCGGGTGACGACCTGCGTCAGGGTCATCGGCTCGTCGATGTCGGATCCCTCCAGCATTTCGGTCATCCAGCTGAAGAGCTGGTTAACGTTCTTCATGCGCATCTCAGCGGCTTTCGGGCTGGCCGAGGTTTCGTACAGCCAGGACTCATAGTCGATGCCGTGAATGAGATCGCGCACCGCCGCCACCGGCTCGCGCTCCGCAAGACGCTGCACTTCGCCGAGCCAGTGGGTGAATCGTGTTAACGAATCGTAACCGCGGCCGGTTAACGTCTGACTCAGCCCCATGTCGAAGCTGGCGGTAAACAGGCTTTTATTACGCGTCATCGCCCACTCGCCCAGCTTTTGCAGCGTCGCAGGGCCAATCTCGCGCTTCGGCGTATTCACGATGCGCAGAAACGCGCTGTCGTCATCCGGGTTCGTGAGGACGCGCAGATAGGCCAGCAGATCTTTAATCTCTGGCCGTGAGAAGAACGACGTACCGCCCGAAATTTTGTACGGGATGCGGTTCTGCATCAGCATCTTTTCAAAGACGCGCGACTGGTGATTGCCGCGATAGAGGATCGCGTAATCCTTATATTCGGTTTTATTGACGAAGTGGTGGGCGATCAGTTCGCCCGTCACGCGCTCCGCCTCATGCTCTTCATTATTGGCGCTGAGCACCTTCAATTCAGTACCGTAACCCAGCTCGGAGAAGAGACGCTTCTCAAACACGTGCGGGTTATTGGCAATCAGGATATTTGCTGCCTTCAGTATACGCCCGGAGGAGCGGTAGTTTTGCTCCAGCTTAATCACCTGCAGGGCGGGGAAATCTTTGCTCAGCAGCACCAGGTTTTGCGGACGCGCGCCGCGCCAGGAGTAAATTGACTGGTCGTCGTCGCCGACAACGGTGAAACGCGCGCGCTGCCCCACCAGCAGCTTCACCAGCTCGTACTGGCTGGTGTTGGTGTCCTGATACTCATCCACCAACAGGTAACGGATTTTGTTCTGCCAGCGCTCGCGAACCTCTTCGTTCCGCTGCAGCAGCAGCGTGGGCAGCAGAATCAGGTCGTCAAAGTCCAGCACGTTGCACGCTTTCATGTGCGCATCGTACAGACCGTAGCAGTGGGCGAAGATCCGATCCCGTTCGCCTTTGGCGATCGCCGCGGCCTGGGCCGGGGTCATCAGATCGTTTTTCCAGTTTGAGATCGTTGAGATCAGCTGCTGCAACAGCACCTTGTCATCTTCGATCAGCCCCTCGGTGAGCTCTTTGAGCAACGCCACCTGGTCGGTATCATCGAAGAGCGAGAAGTTGGACTTCATTCCCAGCGCCGCATACTCGCGTTTGATGATATCCAGCCCCAGCGTGTGGAAGGTGGAGATCATCAGGCCGCGCGCCTCTTTACGCCCCAGGGTCTGGCCGACACGCTCTTTCATCTCACGCGCCGCTTTATTGGTAAACGTCACCGCCGCAATGTGCCGGGCCTGATAGCCACAGCCGCGGATCAGGTGCGCAATTTTATTGGTGATAACGCGCGTTTTGCCGGATCCTGCACCCGCCAGCACCAGACACGGTCCGGTGACAAATTCGACGGCTTGTTGTTGTCCGGGGTTTAAACGCATAAATGATCACTCAATGAAAGTCAGGAGGGGAGAATAACAGCGTGGTAGTATAGCGAGCCTAATCCATACCACTCAAGGCACGATCATGGCAAAAACAGCAGCAGCACTGCATATTCTTGTTAAAGAAGAGAAACTGGCTCTGGATCTTCTGGAGCAGATCAAAAACGGCGCCGACTTCGGCAAGCTGGCGAAGAAGCACTCTATCTGTCCGTCAGGCAAACGCGGCGGCGATCTGGGTGAATTCCGCCAGGGTCAGATGGTACCGGCATTCGATAAAGTGGTCTTCTCCTGCCCGGTGCTGGAGCCAACCGGCCCGCTGCACACGCAGTTCGGCTACCACGTGATTAAAGTGCTGTACCGCAAATAAACAAGCCGGGTGGCGGCTGCGCCTTACCCGGCCTACATCTTACGGTTTTGTAGGTCGGGTAAGCAAAGCGCCACCCGACAAGGTTGTTAACCCGCTACCGCGATACGCTTCATGTCGGTCATGTAGCCACGCAGTTTGTGACCCACTTTCTCGATCTGGTGGCTGCGAATGGCTTCGTTCACGTCGCGCAGCTGCGCGTTGTCCACGGCACCTTCTGCAATCGCTTTACCCAGATCGCCCGGCTGCAGAGTGGTCATAAACTCTTTCAGCAGCGGTACGCAGGCGTAAGAGAACAGGTAGTTACCGTATTCTGCGGTATCCGAGATAACCACGTTCATTTCGTACAGACGCTTACGGGCGATGGTGTTCGCGATCAGCGGCAGCTCGTGCAGTGATTCGTAGTACGCAGACTCTTCAATGATGCCGGAATCCACCATGGTTTCGAACGCCAGCTCAACGCCTGCTTTCACCATCGCAATCATCAGGACGCCTTTATCGAAGTACTCCTGCTCGCCGATTTTACCTTCGTACTGTGGCGCGGTTTCGAACGCGGTCTTACCGGTCTCTTCACGCCAGGTCAGCAGTTTCTTATCGTCGTTCGCCCAGTCAGCCATCATGCCGGAAGAGAACTCGCCGGAGATGATGTCGTCCATATGTTTCTGGAACAGCGGCGCCATGATGGTTTTCAGCTGTTCAGACAGCGCGTAAGCACGCAGTTTTGCCGGGTTGGACAGACGGTCCATCATCAGCGTAATACCGCCCTGCTTCAGCGCTTCGGTGATGGTTTCCCAGCCGAACTGAATCAGTTTTTCCGCGTATGCCGGGTCGGTGCCCTCTTCCACCAGCTTATCGAAGCACAGCAGAGAACCGGCCTGCAGCATGCCGCACAGAATGGTCTGCTCGCCCATCAGGTCAGATTTCACTTCGGCAACGAAGGACGATTCCAGCACGCCCGCACGGTGGCCGCCGGTCGCCGCTGCCCATGCCTTGGCAATCGCCATGCCTTCGCCTTTCGGATCGTTTTCCGGGTGAACCGCGATCAGCGTCGGCACGCCGAAGCCACGTTTGTACTCTTCACGGACTTCGGTACCCGGGCACTTCGGTGCCACCATCACTACGGTGATGTCTTTACGGATCTGCTCGCCCACTTCAACGATGTTGAAGCCGTGGGAGTAACCCAGCGCCGCGCCGTCTTTCATCAGCGGCTGTACGGAACGCACAACGTCAGAGTGCTGCTTGTCCGGCGTCAGGTTAACCACCAGATCCGCCTGCGGGATCAGCTCTTCGTAGGTACCCACTTTGAAGCCGTTTTCGGTCGCTTTACGCCATGAAGCGCGCTTCTCGGCAATCGCTTCTTTGCGCAGTGCGTAGGAGATATCCAGACCGGAGTCACGCATGTTCAGGCCCTGGTTCAGACCCTGTGCGCCACAGCCGACGATGACCACTTTTTTACCCTGAAGGTAGCTCGCGCCATCGGCAAATTCATCGCGCGCCATGAAGCGGCATTTGCCCAGCTGCGCCAGCTGCTGGCGCAAGTTCAGTGTATTAAAGTAGTTAGCCATGGGTGATACCTCGTGATGTTGTGTGTCTTATTGTTCGGTTCGCGTTTCAGCGAGAATGTACCCACATTACAACAGGAAATTTATTGCGGAAATTGATATATTCACAACGTCACATTGCAATTTATGCAATGTAAAAAGAGGGAGTGGAATCGGTGGATTTACGCGATCTGAAAATGTTCCTGCACCTGGCGGAAAGCCGTCACTTTGGCCGCAGCGCCCGGGCGATGCACGTCAGCCCCTCCACGCTGTCGCGCCAGATCCAGCGCCTTGAGGAAGACCTCGGGCAGCCGCTGTTCGTGCGCGATAACCGCACCGTCACCCTCACGGAAGCGGGCGAAGAGCTGCGCATTTTTGCCCAGCAGACGCTGCTGCAGTACCAGCAGCTGCGGCACTCTATCGATCAGCAGGGGCCGTCACTCTCCGGTGAGTTGCATATTTTCTGCTCCGTGACCGCCGCCTACAGCCATCTGCCGCCCATCCTTGACCGCTTTCGCGCGGCGCATCCGTCGGTTGAAATTAAGCTCACTACCGGCGACGCTGCCGACGCGATGGAAAAAGTGGTGACAGGCGAAGCGGATCTCGCCATTGCCGGGAAGCCGGAAACCCTGCCGGGCGCGGTAGCGTTCTCGATGCTGGAAAATCTGGCGGTGGTGTTGATTGCCCCCGCGCTGCCCTGCCCGGTGCGTAACCAGGTATCGGTGGAAAAACCGGACTGGTCCACGGTGCCGTTTATCATGGCCGATCAGGGACCGGTGCGTCGCCGCATAGAGCTGTGGTTCCGCCGTCAGAAAATCAGCAACCCGTCGATTTACGCCACCGTCAGCGGCCATGAGGCGATGGTGTCGATGGTGGCGCTGGGCTGCGGCGTGGCGCTGCTGCCGGAAGTGGTGCTGGACAACAGCCCGGAGCCGGTGCGCAATCGCGTGATGATTTTAGAGCGCAGCGACGAGAAAACGCCGTTTGAGCTTGGCGTGTGCGCACAAAAAAAGCGGCTGCATGAGCCGCTTATTGATGCGTTCTGGACGATACTGCCGAACCACTAAAGCCGGGTGGCGCTGCGCTTACCCGGCCTACATGCCGCTCAGCCCTTAGCCTGCCAGGAAGAAGCGGAACGCCGGGTTGTGGGTTTCGTCATGGCACTCGTAGCCCAGCTCGTTCAGCCGCGTTTCGAAATCCGGCTCGTGCTCGCCCAGTTCGAACGCCGCCAGCACGCGGCCGTAGTCGGTGCCGTGGCTGCGGTAGTGGAACAGAGAGATGTTCCAGTGCGTGCCCAGCGTGTGCAGAAACTTGAGCAACGCGCCCGGCGATTCCGGGAACTCAAAGCTGAACAGGCGTTCCCTGAGCGGCTTGGAAGGACGGCCGCCGACCATGTAACGCACGTGCAGCTTCGCCATCTCGTCGTCGGAGAGATCGACCACGCTATAGCCGCCCTCATGCAGCAGGCTGAGGATCTCTTTGCGCTCCTCCACGCCGCGGCTCAGACGCACGCCGACAAAAATGCAGGCGTCTTTGGCATCGGCAAAACGGTAGTTAAACTCCGTCACCGAACGTCCACCCAGCAGCTGACAGAACTTCAGGAAGCTGCCCTTCTCTTCCGGAATGGTCACCGCCAGCAGCGCTTCACGCTGTTCGCCGAGCTCGCAACGCTCGGACACGTAGCGCAGGCCGTGGAAGTTCACGTTGGCACCGGAAAGCACGTGCGCCAGACGCTCGCCGCGGATGTTGTGCTGCGCGATGTATTTTTTCATGCCCGCCAGCGCCAGCGCGCCGGAGGGTTCCGCCACCGCACGCACGTCTTCGAACAGATCTTTCATCGCCGCGCAGATAGCGTCGCTGTCCACCGTGACGATATCGTCGAGATATTCCCGGCACAGGCGGAACGTTTCGTCGCCAATGCGCTTCACCGCCACGCCCTCGGCAAACAGCCCGACGCGCGGCAGGTCGACCGGATGCCCGGCATCCAACGCCGCTTTCAGGCAGGCGGAGTCTTCCGCTTCCACGGCAATGACTTTGATCTGCGGCATCAGCTGTTTGATCAGCACCGCCACGCCTGCGGCTAAACCACCGCCGCCCACCGGGACAAAGACGCGGTCGAGATGGGCATCCTGCTGCAGCAGTTCAAGCGCCAGCGTCCCCTGGCCGGCAATCACCATCGGGTGGTCGAACGGCGGCACCCAGGTGAACCCCTGCTGCTGCGCCAGCTCAATCGCTTTGGCTTTTGCTTCGTCAAAGTTGGCCCCGTGGAGCAAGACTTCGCCGCCGAAACCGCGCACCGCGTCGACCTTGATATCGGCGGTAGCAACCGGCATCACGATCAGCGCTTTCAGCCCCAGACGGGCAGACGAGAACGCCACGCCCTGCGCGTGGTTGCCCGCCGATGCGGTAATCACCCCGCGCGCTTTCTGCTCGTCGGTCAGCCCGGCCATCATCGCGTAGGCACCGCGCAGCTTGAAGCTGTGCACCGGCTGGCGGTCTTCGCGCTTCACCAGAATAACGTTGTCGAGGCGCGAAGAGAGTTTTTCCATTTTCTGCAGGGGCGTGACCTGAACGGCTTCATAGACCGGTGCGCGCAGCACCGCCCTGAGATATTCCGCCCCCTCGGGGGCGGCGGATAAGGGTTGTGACTCGGCCATCATTAGCCCCCAAGTTTCGATTTATCGCGCACCGCGCCTTTATCTGCACTGGTGGCAAGGCTCGCGTAGGCGCGCAGGGCGAAGGAGACTTCGCGCTGGCGGTCTTTCGGCGTCCAGGCTTTGTCGCCGCGGGCTTCCTGCGCTTCACGACGGGCCGCAATTTCCCGATCGCTCAGCTTGAGCTGAATGCCGCGATTCGGAATGTCGATTTCGATAAGATCGCCGTCTTCGATGATCGCAATGTTGCCGCCGCTTGCCGCTTCTGGCGAAACGTGGCCGATAGAGAGGCCGGAGGTGCCGCCGGAGAAACGCCCGTCGGTGATTAGCGCGCAGGCTTTACCGAGCCCCATGGATTTGAGGAAGGTGGTTGGGTAGAGCATCTCCTGCATGCCCGGCCCGCCTTTCGGCCCCTCGTAGCGAATGACCACCACGTCGCCTTCCACCACTTTGCCGCCGAGGATGGCGTCTACCGCTTCATCCTGGCTTTCGTACACCTTCGCCGGACCGGTGAATTTCAGGATGCTGTCGTCCACGCCAGCGGTTTTCACGATGCAGCCATTTTCCGCAAAGTTACCGTACAGCACGGCCAGGCCGCCGTCTTTGCTATAGGCATGCTCCAGCGAGCGGATGCAGCCTTCAGCGCGGTCATCGTCCAGGGTATCCCAGCGGCAGTCCTGCGAGAACGCCTGGGTAGTACGAATACCAGCAGGGCCCGCGCGGAACATCTTTTTCACCGCGTCGTCTTTGGTCAGCATCACGTCGTACTGGTTCAGCGATTCCGGCAGCGACAGGCCAAGCACGTTTTTCACGTCACGGTTCAGCAGCCCGGCGCGATCCAGCTCGCCGAGGATACCGATGACGCCACCCGCGCGATGCACGTCTTCCATATGGTACTTCTGGGTACTCGGTGCGACCTTACACAGCTGCGGCACTTTACGGGAGAGCCTGTCGATGTCGCTCATGGTGAAGTCGATTTCGGCTTCCTGCGCGGCGGCCAGCAGGTGCAGAACGGTGTTGGTGGAACCGCCCATGGCGATGTCCAGGGTCATGGCGTTCTCGAACGCCGCTTTGCTGGCGATGCTGCGCGGCAGCGCGCTGGCGTCGTCCTGCTCGTAGTAGCGCTTAGTCAGTTCAACGATGCGTTTACCGGCGTTGAGGAACAGCTGCTTACGGTCGGCGTGGGTCGCCAGCAGCGAGCCGTTGCCCGGCTGAGACAGACCCAGCGCTTCGGTCAGGCAGTTCATGGAGTTCGCCGTGAACATACCGGAACAGGAGCCGCAGGTCGGGCACGCGGAGCGCTCCACCTGGTCACTCTGCTCGTCAGAGACTTTCGGGTCCGCGCCCTGAATCATCGCATCGACCAGGTCGAGCTTGATGATTTTGTCGGAGAGCTTGGTTTTCCCCGCTTCCATCGGGCCACCGGAGACGAAGATCACCGGAATGTTCAGGCGCAGGGAGGCCATCAGCATCCCCGGGGTGATTTTGTCGCAGTTGGAGATACAGACCATCGCATCGGCGCAGTGGGCGTTAACCATGTACTCTACCGAGTCGGCGATCAGCTCGCGCGACGGGAGTGAATAGAGCATGCCCCCGTGGCCCATCGCGATACCGTCATCCACCGCAATGGTGTTGAACTCTTTCGCCACGCCGCCGGAGGCTTCGATTTGCTCGGCAACCAGCTTACCGAGATCGCGCAGGTGCACGTGGCCCGGTACGAACTGGGTGAAGGAGTTCACCACGGCGATAATTGGCTTGCCGAAATCGGCGTCGGTCATTCCGGTGGCGCGCCACAGTGCGCGGGCACCGGCCATGTTGCGGCCGTGGGTGGTGGTGGCTGAACGATACTTAGGCATGCTTTATTTACTCCCGTCTGACTATGTAATGGGACGGTGCGTGCCGTCCCAAATTTATATTTAGTGATTAACCTGATCCAACCAGCCGTATTTATCTTCTGTCTCGCCGGTGAAGAGGCCAAAGAACGCTTGCTGAATGCGTTTGGTCACCGGGCCACAGCGGCCTTCGCCCACCTGGATACCGTCTACGCTGCGCACCGGGGTGATTTCAGCCGCGGTACCGGACATAAACACTTCATCGGCCAGGTACAGGGATTCGCGGGACAGCACCTGCTCGCGCACTTCGATACCCAGATCTTTCGCCAGCTTGATGATGGCATCACGGGTGATGCCCGGCAGCGCGGACGAGGTGAATGGCGGCGTAAACAGAATGCCGTCTTTCACTTCAAACAGGTTTTCACCTGCGCCTTCGGAGATGTAGCCATTCACGTCGAGCGCGATACCTTCCTGGTAGCCGTGACGGCGCGCTTCGCTGCCGACCAGCAGGGAAGAAAGGTAGTTACCGCCCGCTTTAGCCGCGGTCGGGATGGTGTTGGGTGCAACGCGGTTCCAGGAAGAGACCATTGCGTCGATCCCCTGCTCCAGGGCTTCAGCACCCAGGTAGGCACCCCATGGGAACGCGGCAATGATCACATCGGTGTTGTAACCGGCTGGCGGGTTCACGCCCATGCCGACGTCGCCCACGAAGACCAGCGGACGAATATAGGCGCTAGTCAGGTTGTTCTTACGGATCACGTCGCGGCAGGCTTCCATCAGCTCATCCACGCTCTGAGAAACCGGGAAACGATAAATTTTGGCTGAGTCATGCAGACGCTGCATGTGTTCGCGATGGCGGAACACCACTGGCCCTTTGTGAGAATCGTAGCAGCGGATGCCTTCAAACACGGAGGTACCGTAATGCAGCGCGTGGGACATCACGTGGACCTTCGCGTCCTCCCAGCGAACCATCTCACCGTTGAACCAAATGTAATCAGCTTTTTTTGTCGTCATTTTTTCGTCCTGTCACGCTTAAGCGCGGATTTGTTGTGATGTGGTTGTGCTCTGGCAGATGGCAACATGGGCAACGTCTACCAGCTTTGATAACTGACTAAACAGTAAGTCGACCGGCCGCGGGCTGGCAACGGTTAATTCGATACTGATGTTATGCGCGTCGGTGGCCGTCTCCATATTCATAGAGCAAATCTGAAAACCACGATGACGCACCACGCGCAAAACGCGTTCTAATGTTTCCGGGTTGAAGCGAGCCTGCACGGCGACCTGATGTTGCATCATGATAATTTCTCCAGCATTTGTGAGTTACTGGCACCGGGCGGTACCAACGGCCAGACGTTCTCAAGCTCGTCGATTGAGACATGAAGCAGGTATGGCCCTTCGCTTGACAGCATGGTGTCGAGTGCCGCTTCAACCTGGTCTTTACGGGTGATGTGCTGACCAGGAATGCCGAAGGCGCTGGCCAGGGTGAGGAAATCGGGGTTATCGGTCAGGGTGGTTTCACTGTAACGTTCCTGGAAGAACAGCTGTTGCCACTGGCGAACCATCCCTAAACGCTGGTTATCGAGCAACACGATCTTCAGCGGTAACTGCTTGCGCTTCACGGTGCCGAGCTCTTGAACGTTCATCATGAAGGAGCCGTCACCGGAGATACAGATAACGGTATCGTTCGGGCGGGCAACCTGTGCGCCAACCGCGGCTGGCAGACCGAAGCCCATCGTCCCTAACCCGCTGGAAGTGATGAAGTTTTCCGGACGGGTGTAGGTCATGTGCTGGGCGGACCACATCTGATGCTGGCCGACATCGGTCGTCACCACGCTGTCGGCGGGCTTACGGTCGGACAACTGCTTCAACAGCAGCGGCGCGTAGATGGCCTCGCCGGGATGGTCGTAACGCCAGGCGTGCTCGGCGCGCATGTCTGCGGTGTGCTGACGCCACGCGTTGATATCCAGCGGCTGCTGCAATGCCGGTAATAGCGCGTTGAGATCGCCCTGCAGCGCGACGTGCGCCTGACGCAGCTTGTTCATTTCCGCCGGGTCGATATCCATATGGATAACTTTGGCGTTCGGCGCAAAGGTATTCAGCTTACCGGTGACGCGGTCGTCAAAACGGGCGCCTACGGCGATGAGCAGATCGCACGCCTGCACCGCCAGGTTTGCCGCTTTGGTGCCGTGCATCCCCAGCATGCCCAGATAGTAGGGGTAATCGGCATCTACCGCACCCAACCCTTTCAGCGTGCAGGTGGCAGGCATTTGCGTTGCCGCGATAAATTCGCGCAGGGCAGGAACCGCCTGCGCCATACCTACGCCACCACCAACGTACAGCATCGGCTGTTTCGCCTGCGCCAGCATCTGACGGGCCTCTTCGACTTCCGCATGCGGAAACGCGTCGTCGTGTCCAACGGTGGAGAAGTGCGGCTCCAGTTCGCCGTGTGCGACCTGGATATCTTTCGGGATATCGACCAGAACCGGACCAGGGCGGCCGGAGCTGGCAACCTCGAATGCTTCCGCCATTACGCGCGGCAGCTCTTCCAGTGACTGAACGAGAAAACTGTGTTTGGTGCAGGCCAGCGATAAACCGAGTACATCGACTTCCTGGAACGCGTCGGTGCCGATGAACGGAGAGGCAACCTGTCCGGTGATGGCAACAACGGGAACAGAATCCAGCAGTGCATCAGCCAGACCGGTGATCAGGTTCGTTGCGCCCGGACCTGAGGTCGCCATACAGACACCGGTTTTACCGGTGGCACGGGCATAACCGATGGCGGCCATCGCTGCGCCCTGCTCGTGTCGGCACAACAGGTGCTCCACGCCGCCGTCATACAGTGCATCGTAAATCGGCATAATTGCGCCACCCGGATAACCGAATACTGTCTCGACTCCCTGCGCGCGCAACGCATGTACTACCCACTGTGCCCCATTCATAGTTAGTTCCCCGTCATAAATCGGGAGAAACAGAATTTTGTGCTAGTCGTCATTCTCTGCTCCTCATTTACGTTTTTTAGTCATAAAAAAACCCCCGGACCTTTCGGTGCGGGGGTCTTAGTTCGTTAAGGCTTGATTTCTAAGCCTTTCCTCGTCCAAGTGCAGCCCCGCACGGTGGGATAATAATCACCACCACGCTAATCACGACCAGGCTAATCACTCGTAGAAGGGCTGTCATTTTCAGTTCTTTTTGCATCTTGTTCGAAGGAATACCTAAAGAGTTATCACAGTTTTTAAATCAAACACAAGATTTATTTATGACGGATTTGGTTAGCCCGCGAATCATATTTCTTAAAATCGTTGTTTTATATACGGAAATTAGAAAATGAATATTTTTCACTTTTTTACTCCTCCGCTAACCGTCAAAACAGGTTTTTTTCGCTCTGCGAGGAGGGTTCCACGATTGTGCAATAGTTTCATTGTGCTTTTAAAACTCCTGAACAGGCAGCGTAAATTCGCTAAATAGCGCTAAACAGGCATAACGCGTACTGGCATAGTCACACCAGGAGGTAGTGCAAATGTCACTGTCAGTTGTTTATACGCGTGCGGCTCTCGGGGTAAAGGCACCGCTTGTTTCCGTAGAGGTTCATTTGAGTAATGGGCTGCCCGGACTCACGCTTGTCGGGTTACCTGAAACGACGGTTAAAGAGGCCAGAGATCGCGTTCGCAGCGCAATAATAAATAGCGGTTATACCTTCCCCGCGAAGAAGATCACCATCAACCTTGCCCCCGCCGATCTGCCCAAAGAGGGCGGGCGATACGATTTACCTATCGCCATTGCGCTTCTCGCGGCTTCTGAGCAGCTTACTACGACCAGGCTAGGCTCGTACGAGTTCGTGGGTGAACTCGCGCTCACAGGCGCATTGAGAGGCGTTCCCGGTGCGATATCGGGAGCGCTGGAAGCCATTCGTGCAGGGCGGCAAATCATTGTCGCCAATGAAAACGCATCAGAAGTGAGTCTTATTGCCGAAAAGGGGTGTCTCATCGCCGGGCATCTTCAGGAAGTGTGTGCCTGGCTGGAAGGCCGACATGAACTGTCCGAGCCGGAGGAGTGCGACGAGGCTGTAGCAGATACGCCAGAAGATCTCAGTGAGATCATGGGACAGGAGCAAGGTAAACGGGCGCTGGAGATTACGGCTGCAGGTGGACACAATCTCCTGCTGATTGGCCCGCCTGGTACAGGTAAAACGATGCTGGCGAGCAGGCTGAGCGGGTTGCTCCCGCCGCTCAATAACCATGAAGCGCTGGAAAGCGCTGCCATATATAGCCTCATCAGTTCGGCATCGTTGCAAAAACAGTGGCGCCGTCGCCCTTTTCGTTCCCCACATCATAGCGCTTCACTGACGGCAATGGTCGGCGGTGGGTCTATCCCCGGACCGGGTGAGATTTCACTGGCACACAATGGCATTCTGTTTCTTGATGAGTTGCCTGAGTTTGAGCGTCGCGTGCTGGATGCACTGAGAGAACCTATTGAATCTGGTGAAATACATATCTCGCGCACGCGGGCCAAAATAAGCTATCCCGCGCAGTTTCAACTGGTCGCTGCGATGAACCCCAGCCCGACGGGGCATTATCAGGGCAACCATAACCGCTGTACGCCAGAGCAGACGCTGCGCTATCTGGGAAAGCTTTCCGGCCCATTCCTCGACCGTTTCGATTTGTCTCTCGAAATCCCCCTTCCGCCGCCGGGCCTGCTCAGGCAGACGGGCATAACGGGTGAGAGCTCAGTAAAAGTGCGCGAGCGGGTGATCGCTGCCCAGGCACGACAATACGCCCGTCAAAACAGGCTGAATGCTCGGCTTGATAATGCCGGGATCCGGCAGTTTTGTTCGCTTAACAGTGAAGATGCAGGATGGCTTGAGGAGACGTTGACGCGCTTTGGGCTGTCTATACGAGCGTGGCAACGTTTGCTAAAAGTGGCCAGAACCATTGCTGACGTGGAGGGATGTACTGACATTGAGAGGAAACACTTGCAGGAGGCGCTGAGTTACCGCGCTATCGATCGTTTGCTGCTGCACCTGCAGAAGTTGCTGGCATAAAAAGGGGCCGTAGCCCCTTCTTATCATCTTAGTCATCAGACTCGGTGTAGTCTTCTGCACCTTCCATCTGCGGCTTACCGCCAGACAGCGTATGGAAGCGCTTTGGACGCTTAATGCGTGCCATATACTTGATCCATACACGTTCCGCTTCAGACTGCGGCTCACGCTCACCACGGCAAACAGAAACAAACTGTTTTTCGTCTTCAGTAGCAGGCTCACGCTTGCCCAGATCCAGCTCGTTAAAGGCATAACCATGGCGCTCAAGCAGCTGAGCTTCTTTGATGGTGAAATCGCCGTGACGAGAGAACCCGCGCGGATAATGTTTATTGTCGAAAAAACGATTAGTCGTCGTAAAGCTTTCCGCCATCCTACACGCTCCTAATTCTTTGGCCGAGCTATTTATGGCGCGGAGTATTAGTTACGCTTGACAGAGTGTAAAACAAAACATTTAAATCATAACGACAAATAATTTTGCGGAGAAAGATGTGGATACGGAATTGCTTAAAACTTTCCTTGAAGTGAGCAGAACACGCCACTTTGGGCGAGCAGCGGAAGCCCTTTACCTGACGCAGTCAGCAGTCAGTTTTCGTATTCGACAGCTGGAAAATCAACTGGGTGTGAATCTTTTTACCCGCCATCGCAACAATATCCGCCTCACGCCCGCCGGCGAAAAACTGCTGCCGTACGCAGAAACGCTGATGAATACCTGGCAGGCGGCACGCAAAGAGGTTGCACATACTTCGAGGCATAATGAGTTCTCGATAGGGGCCAGCGCTTCCCTATGGGAATGTATGCTCAGTCAGTGGCTTTCCCGGCTTTATCAATCTCATAGCCACCTGCAATTTGAAGCCAGGATTGCGCAACGGCAGTCGCTGGTTAAGCAACTTCATGAGCGCCAGCTTGATCTTCTTATCACAACCGAAGCCCCCAAGATGGACGAATTTAGCAGCCAGATTGTGGGCCAGTTTGGCCTGGCGCTTTATGCCTCTGAACCTTCGATGATGAAGGCAGACCTGACCTATTTGCGCCTGGAATGGGGGCCTGATTTTCAGCAGCATGAGACGGGCTTGATTGCACCTGATGACGTCCCACAGTTAACGACCAGCTCTGCAGAGATCGCCTGTCAGCAACTGCCCTTGCTGAGAGGTTGTACCTGGTTACCTGTTCGCTGGGCAGACACTAAAGCTGGGCTGCATACCGTAATGGATTCCACCACGCTTACCAGACCGCTGTATGCGATTTGGCTGCAAAACAGTGATAAGCAGTCGCAGATAAAAGATCTGTTAAAAATCAATGTAATGGATTGATACATCAGCCGGCAGGAATGCTGGCTGAATAGTAAGAAGAGACGTTTTTACAGTCTTTCAGGCAAAAAAAAATCCTTTGCCGAAGCAAAGGATTCTATATGGCAGGGGCGGAGAGACTCGAACTCGCGACACCCGGTTTTGGAGACCGGTGCTCTACCAACTGAGCTACGCCCCTAAAGTTTTTTGCCATTAAGCCTGCCAGTAAGGCAGGCTTAATGTCTTAATAAGTGGCGGAACGGACGGGACTCGAACCCGCGACCCCCTGCGTGACAGGCAGGTATTCTAACCGACTGAACTACCGCTCCACCGAAGACTGCTTGTAACCACCGGATTAATGCACCGGCTTACTACTAAATTTGATGCCTGGCAGTTCCCTACTCTCACATGGGGAGACCCCACACTACCATCGGCGCTACGGCGTTTCACTTCTGAGTTCGGCATGGGGTCAGGTGGGACCACCGCGCTAAAGC
>NZ_VDAS01000020.1:0-85616 GCF_019584165.1 Enterobacter sp. EC_64 | reverse complement strand
ATGAAAATCACCCGCATAGTGCGCTGGGATATCACTCTCCGAGAGAATACCGGCGGCAGCGGGCATCGTTAACTTAAGATACAAAAGCTGTCCGGAAATGGCGGGTCAAGATCATAGCTTCGTTAGTACTTTACTCAATGTTAAGCTTAGTCTGAGCCTAACAACATCATCTCTTAGTACATAGCGGATCAAACCTTCCGTGATATTAACTTATCCTGAGAAGATCAGAATATCTTGTTGTGTAACGAGGCGAAAGCATTTCACGCTTCATCTGCCATTGCTGCTGAACGCCCTGCCCTGCAAAGTAGAGCGTTCCTTTTCCGTCTTTTGCGTTCAGGTGATCGAGCACTTCCATCAACCTTTCGCTACCGACCCGTGGCGCCTTCTCGTCGAATAGGTTGAGCTGAGCCACACCCTGGCTGAAAAAATCCCCGAGCATGATTCCTGCCTTCTGGTACCGGTGACCATCCTTCCAGATTTTGTCCAGGCACTTTACCGCGGCGTAGATGATGTCGCGGGAATCCAGAGTGGGGGTGAGAAGCTTCATGGACGCGCTGTTACCGTAATATGGCTCATTAAGCGCGAATGGAGAGGTTTTCACGAAGGCAGAAATAAAGCGGCAGTACTGATGCTCACCCCGTAGTTTTTCAGCACCACGGGCCGCATAACTGCAGATGGCCTGACGCATCTGCTCATAGTCCGTGACGCGTTCTCCGAATGACCGGCTGCAGACGATTTCCTGCTTTGCTGGCGCAAACTCCTCCAGCTCTAAACATGGTTCGCCTCGCAACTCCCGGACAGTTCGCTCCAAGACGACATTGAAGTGCTTTCGAATAATCCACGTACTCTGCTCAGAGAGGTCCAGAGCCGTTTTGATGCCCATAGCGTTGAGCTTCTTGCTGATGCGCCTTCCGACACCCAATACGTCTTCTACAGGCACGATAGCCAGCAACTTACGTTGCCGATCGATATTGGACAAATCGACCACCCCGCCGGTCAGGCGTTGCCATTTCTTCGCTGCATGGTTAGCCAAGTTAGCTTCCCTGGATTCAGCCAGTTCCAGATAACGGGCGCCCTGACTTGAATTTAGACCGCGAAGAACGACAGTCTCTCCATCCTTTCCACGATACCGCAGAAGAGCTTTCAACGCGATGATAGTTCGCGGACCAATTCGCCCATCGGGATCAAGGTCAGGATAGAGTTTGCCGCGCAGGTTCAGAGCCGATAACCAGCGCTTGAAAAACTTACTTGCGACTGACGGGCCCATATTAGCGCCGGTATCGCAAAGCTCGTCTGCGATTTTCGGTGATAGTTCAGCAATTTGATCGAAGCGCGGTCCATACCAATAATCAGCCTCGTAAATAGCACGAGCCTGTTCTTTCGTCAGGGAGCGAACATCGCTATAGCCATGAGCTAGGGCGGTTTTTGCAGTGATCCCCCAATTAGTTGGACCGCCTTTATCAGAGGGATGGTTTACGTAACCAGCTTCACGCTCCAGCAGACCATTAATAATTTCATTTTTGGTCATCGTTAATACCCTTCTTACTTGCAAATAATGTCACAGCCGCGTTAATCAGAGACCGACGGCGGTCTACGCCAGCAACACCGACAGCGGCACCAATAACGAAAGACCAGTCCATGTCTGATACACCCAGCTGTTCAAAAAAGCTCACCACTGCCAGTGCGACGAATCCGCAGATAAACCCAGCAGTGAATGAGCGGCGCCAGGCTACCCCGTCCCACAATGAGAAAAGCAAGGCTATAAAGAACGCACTCAAAGCGCCCTGCAATGCCAGCCTGTTCTCATGTAAAAAATGAAGTACCGGACCCCAGCCCCTTGGCGGGGTGTAGTTCTGCATGATTCCTCCCAAATTGCAGGCATAAAAAAGGCCGCAACTAAGCGGCCCATGAAAATCATTCCTTAAATATGTTCTTTTATTTTTTCCCATTCATTTTTACATACAACTTTAACTACACTGTTAAGCTCTACCAAATAATTATTGGTTATTGCAGGTTCAATCTTCGTACCATGCTTTATCTCGTTAAATTGAATGGCTATATCGTTCATGATTTTGATGATTTCTTTTGTCTCTAGCTCTTTTGGGTTCAGCAAAAGCTCAATCTTAGTTACACAATACGACATATCACTTTGAATTTTTCTTTTTTCATCGATTAAAGCAGAGTCGATCATTCTATCAATGTGTTTTTTGTAAGCATTAAAAATACGCACATGATTATTCAAGCAGGAAATAACATGAGAGTTATAAGTTGATACTGTATCCCTAAGTTCATTGATCCACTGCTGTCTATTCGCTGATACATATTGGGCTTTAAGTTGTTTTGTCGTCAACCGCTCTTGCCGCCTGCGCTCTTCATTGATCGTTTTGTTATTAGCTCTGATTGCGTAGTATGAGATTGCTCCCGTAATAGCACTTGCAAAAATTGTCGATAAAAATGTATCTAATCCAAAACCCGTGTTTACAGCGATCTCAGGAATCTTGTCTATTGTTAAGATACCTGAATCTAAGAATGATAAGCCATCAAACTTTAAATCAAAATCAAGCCAGCCCATTGAATCCTCCTTTTTTAGAAGGATAATATCAGAATTTCCTATCAACCAGCCAGATATAGCACGGAAAAAACTGCTCCAACAAGCAGGATTCAATTTGAGAATAAAGGAAACAACAACGTGACGCGAGAGCTTGCTCCCATAGACTTCTAACAGTCAGGGCCAGCGATATGAATCTTCAGATAATGTTGGTATCACCCCACGTCAGTGCAGGATCCATCAGTCCTGTTACTAAAAGAGGCATCCATTACAGAGGATGCGCCCTAAATCTAGTTAGCGTCACACCTGTTCACCAGAGTTAGCTGAAGAAATCCTACGCGTCATAACAGGGGAGCACACTACCCAACAAACCACCCCAGGTTAGTTGGACGACGTAATGTGCTTTCCTGAATTTTGGATGTAAAAAAACCCGCTAGCGACGGGTTTATGTAACTTTGGCAATTTATCAAAATTGACATTAAATATGGCATAAAGTGTCGGGTTTTGCAAGATGCTATCTAGACTCATGTAAGTTGACTCGACTCCCGATCCGGTTGTATGTAACATTAGCAACAAGAGGCGGTTGTATTAGAATGTATGGTTCATAGGTACAAACCAACCAAAGACAGCCTCTCCTACACGCGATGCTTTTTCAACTATATCTAACGGACTGAATATGGGACTACCAATTTTATATAAATACTCAAGTATAGAAAATGGATTGCGGTCAATCCAGAATCAGAAATTTAAATGGTCTTCAATCAATGAGTTTAATGACCCTTTCGAGTCTCGCTTTACCACTTCAAGGGATTTAAAAACAGTAGTTAGGATTGCTGCCTTGACAGCGACAATCAAAGGTGGATTCAAACTCCCATCAGAACTAGATATTACAAAATTAGATGATTCACAGGCTGCTATATTAAGAGAATTCATAGCCCTCGAAGGGACAATAAATTCAACACTAGCTAATAATAACAAAAAACCTCCACGCGATGTATTTTTTGAACTAGAGCGTAACATATTAGACCATGCAAAATCATCAGAAAACATACAACGGGTATATTTGAACTCTATTGATTTTAGTAGGCTCGCATATTCAAGTGTAGAGCGTCAATCCAGGATTTTATGTCTAAGTAAAAGTTTTAATCATCCACTAATGTGGGGGCATTACACCAAAAACCATAGAGGGATTATGTTTGAATTAGATCTAAATAAAATACCCTCTTATACAAACCTTTTCAAAGGCGTGAAAAAAGTAAAATATCAAAAAAAATATCCAAGTATGTGTTTTAATACTCTACTTGGTTTTAATGGCGATCTTTTTGAGAAACAGAAGGAAAATTTTTATCAAGCTCTGACAAGCATAAAACAAGCAGAGTGGAGTTATGAGCAAGAATACCGCTCGATATGTCACAAGGATAGTCTAGACGAGAAAGGATTATTTCAATTACCAAAAGAATGCATAAAATCCATTACACTGGGGTGTAATAGCACTGAAGAAAATATAGAATTAGCCAAGGAATATGTGAAGAGTAATATACCCATGACTAGAATCTATAAAAACAGACTCGACGAGGGAAAGTATCAGCTTATTAGAGTTAAATTATGAAATAATGCGATAGCACACGCTAGTGCTATCGCGATTTAGATGACTATTTTGAAACGTATAATTTGATTTTATTCAAGGTATCGAAATCAAGCAACTCAGTTATTTTCTTTAGCTCTTTCCAAGGGGTGGCATAGGTTTGATACCATGTATCACGATGTACCGATAGAAGATTTGCCAATGCTGTCGCTGCATACTCTTTATACAACTCATTCCTTTTTTTGCGGCTAAATCTTGTACAGCCAACCAAACGAGAGAAACCATATTACGCTTGACTCTGTTTTGAAGCTTAACGCCATTAAGTTCCTTTGGCTTTGTTGAATAAATCAGATTTCGGGTAAGTCTCCCCCGTAGCGGGTTGTGTTTTCAGGCAATACGCACGCTTTCAGGCATACCTGCTTTCGTCATTTTGTTCAGCGCTCGTACCAGGGCCATAGCCTCCGCAACCTGACCATCGTAGTCACGCAGCGTCAGTGAACCCCCGAACAGCTGTTTTACCCGGTACATCGCCGTTTCCGCTATCGAGCGACGGTTGTAATCTGTTGTCCATTTCCACCGCGCATTACTCCCGGTCATTCGCTGATTAGCCACTGCACGGTTACGGTCTGCATATTCACCGGGCCAGTACCCCGCACCTTTTCGGGGAGGGATAAGCGCGCTGATTTTCTTACGCCGCAGTTCATCGTGACAGAGCCGGGTGTCGTAAGCGCCGTCTGCCGATGCTGCCCTGATTTTTCTGTGAGTCTGCCGGATAAGACCCGGGAAGGCCTCTGAGTCCGTCACATTGTTCAGCGACAGGTCAGCGCAGATGATTTCATGTGTTTTACTGTCAACGGCGAGATGCAGCTTACGCCAGATACGGCGGCGTTCCTGGCCATGCTTTTTGACTTTCCACTCGCCTTCACCAAAGACCTTCAGCCCGGTGGAATCAATCACCAGATGCGCGATTTCACCCCGGGTGAACGTTTTGAAACTGACATTAACCGACTTTGCCCGCTTACTGACACTGGTGTAATCCGGGCAGCGTAGCGGAACGTTCATCAGGGCAAAAATGGAATCAATAAAACCCTGCGCAGCCCGCAGGGTCAGCCTGAACACGCGTTTAATGACCAGCACAGTCGTGATGGCAAGGTCAGAATAGCGCTGAGGTCTGCCTCGTGAAGAAGGTGTTGCTGACTCATACCAGGCCTGAATAGCTTCATCATCCAGCCAGAAAGTTATGGAGCCACGGTTGATGAGGGCTTTATTGTAGGTGGGCCAGTTGGTGATTTTGAACTTTTGCTTTGCCACGGAACGGTCTGCGTTGTCGGGAAGATGCGTGATCTGATCCTTCAACTCAGCAAAAGTTCGATTTATTCAACAAAGCCCAGGCAAAGCATTCCCGGACGCCAGACGAGGCGGAATATTCACTGAAAAATAGTATTTCCCGTTATACTTATTAATACCTGAAACGGCGGCATGGATGACCAACGCCGTAATTTTCAGCCAAATTTCATGACTGGAAACATCCGTTAAAAAACTGGCAGGCTTGACAATTTTACCGTTTTTATTCCAGCGAATCAGGATTTCAAACCCAACCCCTTTTTTATCTCGATCGGTAATAATCTGATATGCCGGAAATATTTCCCGATTACGTAGCGCATTAAAAATTTCGGCTTCTTTTTCCGTGAGCCCCACTTTTTGACGCGGGTGTTTATCAGGTTTATCTGCTTTAAAATTGTGCGGATCGTGTAACCAGCGCTTAATTAAACGTAATTTAAGCACACCTTCCTTTCGGTGGGTATAAACCGTTTTATTCGACAATCCCATTCTATCGCACATTTCCTTTACGGACATACCACGATAGAAATTTAATAAAACGTCAATCTCTCTTCTTGTTAACCACTTTAGATTTTCTTCAGAGCCAATATCCATGTAGCGTTCGCGTAATACTCGAGAACGATCCTTAAAGCTTTTGTAATGGGTATTAAAACAGCCTACTACATCCGAAACGCTGGCTACACGAATCAATGATAATTGATAACTGTTATTTAAAAGACTGCCCAGCGTGCGGTACAGCCAGCCGTCAGGAATATCACCATACAGGGTGACATGCCGAATAACGGGGAGTGCATTGAGTACCGAGGCCAGTCGCTTCAGGCTTTCCAGGAGATTGACGACACCTTTCCCGAGGAACACCACGATATGGGCATCCTGATTTTTAAGGATATTTTCAACATCCTGTTGGGATGCCTCATCTCCGTTAAAGTGAATTTGGGAAGCGTGGATCCCGTACTTATTGAGGATCGAACAATACCCCTGAAATGTGAAGCCGCAGGCTGAGATGACAAATTTATGTTCATCGCAAACCCCATTTTTGAGAGACATTTTTTGGGTCATAACCTGCTCATGGGCACCAAAGCACCATTTCTGTTTGAGTATGCGTAAAATTTATTGCATCTGTTGCGTAGTATAATTTTACAGTAGCACCCAGGGTTAAGAAACTGTTATCAGTTTAATTCACCGGAACATCTTTGCGTTAATCACAAACGTTTAACTATACTTTTCTTTTCAAATAACCACGGCAAATATTTTATTCTCAGGGTATAATGAAAATTCCGAAAAAGAAGACTGGACACTTCATCTATCGGCTCATTCAAATACGAGAAAAATGCTATGGATAATCATATCTCATCCAGGGCCTTGCTACATCGAAGGGATGTCATAAAGAGCAATCCACGATTCGGTGAGGCAATATTAGAGCACTACACAATTAATGACACCATCTACAAAAAACAACCTTTGTTCTACAAGACAATGCTACAGGAATCACGGTTCAACATTATCCTCTCCATGTGTTGTTTTATTTTTGGAAATCAGGCCGAGTCAGTCTCAGAAATTAAAGAGTTATGTTCTCGCTATAAGATAGCCAGCCCCAACAGCGTTATTGCGATCATCACGATACTCAGAACCACCGGGCGCATCAGGACCTGGCGCTGTACGGAAGACAGACGCAAAACGAGAATCGCACCAACCGAAAAAGGTCTGAATGAACTTAAGCGATATATGTCCGGCGCTTTTTTGCCCGTCAGTATTCTTTACCCGACATTCAATATTAACGTGAACCTGCTGGATAATGACATTTTGAGAAATAACTTCTTCCGCCGCGCGGCAGAATATCTTTTTCGGGGATTAACGTTCAGAAAGGTGTTGCCTGAAGTGGGATTATTTATCGATAAAGATGGCGGACGTATGATTATGCTTTATCTTTACCTGCAGGCTATGAAAAATAAATCTGCCCATGGTGCCGTCATCGACTATTCAGCCAGCACGCTCGCAAAAGAATTTTTTGTATCGCGCATCCACGTCAACCGGATTATCAAATCGGCTCAGGAGGCAGGCTATCTGAAAGATCGGGGTGATGGTCGGCTATCGGTCTATCCGGCGTTTATCGAACTCGTCGAAAATTATGCCGGGTTATATTTTGCGTATGTTACGCATTACATCAACGTTGTTCCTAAAGAGCGACGCCACGTTCACAACGTGACGTCAACCGTATAATCCACCAGGCGTTCGGAGTTCCGAACGCCGTTCACCTATCGTTCCCGCAGCGCCTCTTTTGCCTTGTTCAGCGGTTTCAACAGATAATCCAGAATGGTTTTGCTGCCGGTTTTAATATCAACGGTGGCAATCATGCCCGGAAAGACCGGAAATTCCTGACCCTGCTTATTGGTCAGATGGTTACTGTCGGTACGAATATAGACGCGATAGTAATAAACATCTCTTTTCACCTCATCCTGCAGGGTGTCCGGCGAAATCATGGTCACTTCCCCTTCCAGCCCACCGTAAATGGAGTAGTCATAGGCCGTCACTTTCACCAGCGCCTTCTGGCCGGGATGGATAAACGCCACATCGCGCGGTGAAATTTTCGCTTCTACCACCATCTGATCGTCAAGCGGAACCAGACTCATCAGCTTGCCGTTCGGCGGGATGACGCCGCCCACGGTCGTGACGTCAATATCCTTCACGATCCCGCGAACCGGCGCATTGAAGGTCAGTCGGGTCAGAGAGTCTTCCCGCCCCTTCATCACCGAACGCTGGGCTTCGATCTCCGCATTGGCTTTCGCCAGCTCTTCGCGGGCGCGGACGTAATACTGGTTTTTCATCTCGGTGATTTTATTCTCAAGCTCATTTTTTTGACGCTCAAGACGCAGCACCTCCACCTTGCTGGCCGCCCCCTGGGTCACCAGCGGACGGGTCAACGACAGCTCACGCTGCACCAGCTCGGCACCCTGACGTAAACCAGCCAGCCCTTTTTCAAGGCTCTCGCGACGGGACTGATAGAGCGCCGTTTCCTGCTTAACCAGCTCAACGTCGTCATCCAGCTCCTCGGGAAACGTCAGCTCCGTGTCGTTAACTTCGGCCTTCAGGCGTGCCGCCGTGGCCAGCGCCGCATTCAGACGCGACTCGCTCTCCAGCACGCTCGACTCGGTTTTTGTCCGATCAAGCTGCGCGAGCTGCTGGCCGCGCTCGACGATGTCGCCTTCGCGCACCATCAGGCTGTGGATAATGCCGCCTTCCAGGGACTGGATGACCTGCTCATGCGAAGACGGTATCACCTTGCCGCTGCCTGTCGTCACCTCATCAAGATGGAACAGGCTCGCCCAGGCGATAAACACCACCAGCAGGGCGAACAGGGACCATGCCACCAGGGTAGAGCGCGGAAGGCGAGGCTCCTTCAGTCGGCTATTAAAACGGGAAAAATCATTCATGCCGCGCCCTCCTCTGCAACCGCCGCCGGTTTCATGGTCACGGTGCGCTGTGCTGTCTTTTGCGGCGCCATACCATGCTGGTGCAGGATGGCGTCGCGCGGGCCGTCCATCACCACCTTGCCGTTTTCCAGCACGATGATGCGGTCGACCAGGTCCAGAATTGGCAGGCGATGCGTCGCCACCACCAGCGTGCGGCGCTTACCCAGCCATGTGTGAAGATGCTGAATAAACTGCTTCTCGCTCATTTCGTCCAGCCAGGCGGTAGGCTCGTCCAGCAGCAGAATAGTCGGCGAGGTGATCAGGGCGCGCGCCAGCAGCAGCGCCTGACGCTGTCCGCCCGAGAGGCCCGTTCCGCCCTCGTTGATGATAGTGTTCAGCCCCATTTTCTGTTTGCGCACAAACTCCAGCGCGCCACTGTTGACCAGCGCATGGTGAATCTCATCGTCGGTCGCCAGCGGGTTCCCCATCAGGATGTTGTCCCGCACGGAGCCAAAGAACAGACGGGCCTGCTGGCTCAGCAGCTGCATGTCGCGACGCACGTCGGCCGGATCAAGATGATTAAGGGCAATATCGTCCAGCAGAATGCTGCCCTGCTGCGGCTCCTGCATGCCCGCCAGAAGCTGTAAGAGCGTGCTTTTGCCGGAGCCATTGCGCCCGAGCACCGCCACGCGTTCTCCAGCGCGGATCTGCAGCTTGCTGATGTTGAGCACGGTGAGTTTCTCTTCCTCGTCGTAGTAAAACCCGACGTCCTCAAGGGCATAGTCGCCGCGCAGGTGGGCTTTGTGCACCTTCTTGCCGTGCTGCGGATCGTCAATCGGCCGCTGCATAAGGTCGTCCAGCCCCTTACGGGCCACTTTTGCCGACTGCCAGCGCGAGAGCACGCCTGAGATCTGCGACAGCGGCGCAATGGTCCGCGACGCCAGAATCGAGGTACCCACCAGCGCACCGGTGGTCATGTCACCGCTGATGACCAGATAGCAGCCCACCAGCAGCACCACCGCGTAAACAATGGACTGCACCTCCTGGGTCCAGGTAAGCAGCAGGCCCGTCAGCCAGCGCTGCTTCATGCCGACGCTGGCGGCAACGTCGTTGGTGTTATTCCACTGGTTCTGGAAACGCTGCTCGGCGCGCATCAGCTTGATGTCTTCAATGCCCTGCACCGCTTCCACCAGCGTGGCGTTGCGAATGGCGGATTCACGCATCCCTTCGCTGGAGAGTTTCCCCAGCGGGCGCTGCACCAGCAGGCCCGGAATAAGCAACAGCGGCACGGCGAGCAGGACCACCAGCACCAGCGGACCGCCAATCATCCACAGAATGAAGACGAACAGCAGGAAGAACGGCAGATCGGAGAGGGCCGCAATGGTCGTCGAGGTGATCAGCTCGCGCACCGACTCCAGCTCGCGGATCTGCGCGATAAACGATCCGGTTGATTTCGAGCGTGCGCCGTTTTTAATCCGCAGCGCGTGGGCAAAGACGCGTTCAGAGATGCGCAGATCGGCGCGCTTCCCTACCACGTCAGAAATGTGCACACGCAGCATGCGCATGATGAATTCGAACACGATGGCAATCATCACGCCGCCAAACAGCACCCACAGCGTGGCTTCTGACTGCGACGGTACCACCCTGTCGTAGACCTGCATGGAGAAGACCATGCCGGAAAGCGCCAGCACATTGGCGACCAGCGCCACCAGCATAATGTCGCCGTAACGTCGCCAGTCCTTCAGCGCCAGCTGCCAGAACCAGTTTTTTTCATACGGTTTGATGTAATCATCCACGCGGGCATCCGGCGTGGACTCGAGCGGGCGCAGCACCATCAGGCCCTTTAATCGCGACCCGAGCGCCTCGCGCGTCAGCGTCGTCTCCAGGCCGCCGTCGCCGCTGAACTGCAGGCTGACGTTGCCTTCGTTGTCCATGCGGTTGATCACCGCAATCTGCCCGCCGGTGAATTCTGCCAGCAGCGGCAGGCGCCACGGATCGAGGGATGCCGCTTCTGCCGCCACCACGCGCATCCCCAGCCCAAGCTGGCGCGCCATCTCCTCCAGCACCAGCTGGCGCGGCGACTGGCTTTCATGGTTAATCGTGACCCGAACGTGCTCCACCGAAAAGTCCAGGCGGTAGTGCTTCGCGATGATGAGCATGCCCTGCAGCCAGGGTTCGTACTGTGGATGTGTCTTCATAATCTCCGGGGTAACGCAATTCGTCTAAAGAAACGCCAAAAGGCCGCGGGGATCGCTCCCCGCGGCGTTGTTTTACGCAATTAACAGTTGATGGTTCGCCAGCAGCGTTGCCAGATCCGTCTGCACGCCGTTCAGCGTCACCAGGGTGGTTGGCGAGAACTGACCGCCGGTACCGTCCAGGTCAACCTGGATCTCGGTATTGCTGCCGTTCTGCACCACGCGGATGTAATCGCTGATATTCCCCGCGCCGCTGTCCAGCGTGGCCACGCCGTTCACGTAGCTCGCCGAGCCCGTGCCGGTATAGCCGCTGCCGGAGAGCAGATCGCGCAGGTCGATACGATCCGTGTCCGCCGTCCCTTCCCAGGTGCCGACCGTAAAGCCGTTCACCACGTCGTGACCGTTACCGCCCGTCGCATCCGTCGCGTTGATCAGCTTGTAGAGCAACGTATCGTGACCGCCGCTGCCGATGTTGAAGGTGTCGTTCCCGCCGCGGCCTTCGAACTGGTTATCACCGCTGTTGCCGGTAATGACGTCGTCGAAGTTCGAGCCGTTGATCCCCTCAATGTTGAGCAGTCGTGAGGTCCCGAACCCGGTGTCCTGCGCGGTTGAGAGGCGCAGATCCACGGTCACGCCAGAGGTCGCATTGCGGTAATCCACCACGTCCATCCCGCCGGTGTTGCTCCAGGTGTCATGGTCGGAATGGGTAGTCCAGCCGCCGGAACCGTTGTAGGTATACGTGCCATTTTCGGCGATAAAGGTGTCGTTATACCCGGTTCCGGTAATGGTTCCGCTGTGGCCGCCGGTGGCCGCTTCGGCCGTCAGGACGTAGCCCTCTTTGCCGTTGCCCGCTTCCAGACCGCTCCAGGTGACGTTATCCGACACGCCGTTGGTGATCTTCAGGATCTCGGCCGAATAGGTTTCATTCGGATCCAGCCCGTAGAAGCTCACCAGCGCGGACGTATCGTTCGACCCGATACCGGACTGGGCGTTGATGATCTGTGAGGCCACCAGCACGCCCGCGGCGTTGTACAGGTTGACCGTATTGCCGTAGTAGGCGTTGATGCCCTCGCTGTCGACAATGTGCAGATGCATCGCGGTGCCGTCAGCAATGGTTTTGCTGTTTTGCACCAGCACCACCTTGCCGTTCTGCTGAGAGACCAGCAGGTCCTGCGCACCGTCCCAGTTATAGTCCACTGCCGCCACGCCGGTGGCGTAAGCAATGCCGGACGCCAGCTGGCTGGCGGTCCAGGTGGAGCCGTAGCCGTTGTTGGTGAACAGCGTCGCCGTCTGCGAGCCGCCGTAGGTGCTGAGCTTGACGATGTCCATCTGCCCGTCACCGTTCCAGTCCACCGCCACCGACAGATAGCCCGCCGCTGCGTTAGAGGCCTCCACCGCGCTCTTGGTGGCCGAGAGCTTCCCGGTACCGTCGTTGTAGTAGATCACCCCGCCGTTGTTGTTGTAGCTGCTGCCCAGGTACAGATCCATGTAGCCATCGCCGTTGAAGTCCGCCCACGTCATGGACGCCGCCGTGGTGGTATTCGAGGCGTTGGGCACAAACACGTTCGTCAGGTTCTGACCGATGGAGAGCGTGCCGTTGCCGTTGTTGTTGATCACGGTTAACGAGTACGCGCCGCTGCGGTTAGTGTGCTGAACCACATCCACGGTGCCGTCATTGTTAATATCGACGCCGGAGATTTCACGCATGGTGGTGAACTGTCCCCAGAATCCCGCGCCGCCGTAGGTGCCGTCAGGCGAGAGTACCCCGTTGTTGTTGATCAGATAGGTAATGGAGTCCGCGCCGGAGTCACCGTACGCCAGATCCAGATACCCATCCCCGGTTTTATCGTAGGCAATCACGCCGCCGAACCAGATGGTGGTGCCCATTGCCAGCTGGCTGGCGTTATAGGTGCTGCCATCGTAGGTCCACATCACCTGCGTTGACCCGGCGTAGGTATTTTCCGTCGCGAAAATGTCCTGCGTGCCGTTACGGTCAAAGTCGGCGGCGGTCTGGATCACCACGTAGTAGTTACGGGTGTTAGTCAGCGTATTGCCGGCATAGGTCGAGCTATCGCTGCTGGAGTAAGACTGGCCGTTAGCGATGATATTCCACAGACCGCTGCTGTTCATGCCGAGGGTCATGGTGGAGTTGTTGCTGTTCCCCGCCGTGGTTGCCCAGTCGGTGTTCACCGAGGTGGTATCAATCACCAGGCTGCCGGTCGCCGTACCGGTGGTATTGCCGTTACCCGCGCTGCTCTTCACCTGCGCGGTCACGCTGTAGCTCGCCACGCTCAGCGCATCGCCGTCCGGGATCTGCAGATACCAGGTGTTGTGATCCGGGTCGACCACCACCGCACCGCCCGTCTGGGAGGTGTAGGTTTTGCCGTTCACCGTCACCACCAGGTATTCACCGTTCACCAGGTCAGCGGAGACGGTACCGGTGACGATCGGCGTGGTATCCGACGTGGTCTGCGCGGTAATCGCCGCCGTGGTGGTCGGGATGCTGGTATCGACGTTCAGCACAAAGCCGTCGGATTCCGTGTAGTTTCCGGCCCTGTCGGTGACGCGCACGATGTAGGTGTGATTCCCGTCGCTCAGGCCGTTGTCCTGGAAGGACCAGCTTGCGCTGCCGTTCATGGTCACCTGGCCGAGCAGAACCCCGTCACGGTAAAGCTGCACGATCTCGCCGTCGTCCGGGGCGCGGTTCAGCGTCCCGTTGATCAGCGGCGAGTTATCGTCCGTGGCCACCGCGCTGCCAAAGGTGCCTTGACGCTCGCCTTCGCCGTCGGTATAGCTCACGACCGTACCGACCGTGGTCGGCGGCGTGGTGTCTACCGTGACGACCTGAGACGCGGTGGAACCCACGTTGCCCGCCTGGTCGATAATCCGCACCTGGTAGGTGTAGTCCCCGTCAGGCAGATCGCGGGTATCGGTGTAGCTCCAGCGCTGGTTGGTGACCGTGGTATCGAGCCAGGTATTCCCGCCGTCGAGGCTGATCTGCACGCGCTCGTCGCTTGCCAGCGCGCTGCCCAGCGAACCGTTGAGGGTCAGCGTGGTGTCCATGGTGATGAAATCACTCCCGGACTGGCCGGTATCGTCGCTGATGCTGTCGATGGTAACGCCGTACTGCGGCGCCTGGGTATCCACCGTCACCGCCTGCGAGGTGGTGGCCCCGACGTTACCCGCCAGGTCGACAACCCGCACCTGATAGTTATGGCTGCCGTCGGTCAGGGCACGCGTATCGCTGTAGCTCCACTGGGTGCCGCTGACGGTGGCGTACACCCAGGTCGTGCCGCCGTCCATGCTCACCTGCACGTACTCGCCCGCGCCGAGTTCAGCGCCGAGCGTTCCGTGCAGGGTGTACGAGGTCGAACTGGTCAGGAAGTCGTTATTGTCGAAGCCGGTATCCACGGTGATGTTATCCACCGACACCGTGATCGCCGCATCCGGAGCAATCGTATCCACGGTCACCTGCTGATGGGCGCTGGCCCCCACGTTACCGGCCGCATCCACCACGCGGACGTAATAGTCATAGGTCTGGTTACCCAGCGTGCGGCTATCGACGTAGTACCAGCTGTTGCCGGTGACAATCACGTTCTGCCAGGTGACGCCGCCGTCGAGGCTGATCTGGGCGTATTCGCCGTCGGCCAGCGTCGCGCCGAGCGAGCCGTGCAGCGTCAGGGACGTGTCGCGAGTGATAAAGTCGCTGCTGCTCAGGCCGGTATCGTCGCTGATGCTGTCGATGGCGATCGTTTTGCTGGCGTCCGGTGCAACCGTATCAATGGTCACCACCTGAGAGGCGGTGGCGCTGATGTTGCCCGCATCGTCAATCACGCGCAGCTGGTAGTTGTAATCCCCGTCGGCCAGCGTGCGCCCATCGACATACGTCCAGCTCAGGCCGCTGACGCTAACGTCGATCCAGGTGACGCCGCCGTCAAGGCTGATCTGCGCGTGGTCGCCGCTGCCCAGCGCCGCACCGAGCGTGCCTTTAAGGCTGATCTGGTTGTCGCTGGTGATAAAGTCGCTGCCGGACAGGCCGGTATCCTGCGTAATGGAATCCACGGTAATGGTGGTTGCCGCAGGCTTCGTCAGGTCAATCACCACGTCCTGGCTGTCCGTGGCCCCCACGTTGCCCGCGTTATCAATCACGCGGACCTGGTACTGATACGTCCCGTCCGTCAGGGTGCGGCCATCGGCGTAGCGCCAGGTGGTGCCGGTCACGGTCAGGTCGATCCAGGTGACGCCGCCGTCGAGGCTGATCTGCGCCTTCTCGTTATTGCCGAGCTGCGCGGTCAGCGAGCCGTTGACGACGACCTGGCTGTCGTTGGTGATGAAATCACTCGCGCTCAGGCCGGTGTCGTTTTGCAGCGAATCAATAGCGATCCCCATCGACGGCGCGGTGAGATCCACCGTGACGGTATGGTTATCGCTGGCGCTGTTGCCGATGGTGTTGCTGACCTGCGCGTTAATGACGTAAGAACCGCCGTCTGCCAGCGCGGCCACGTCAGCGCTGCTGACCGTGTAGCTCCAGGTGCCGTCATTCTGGACGGTAGCCGCATAGGTTTTACCGTTCAACGTGATGGTCACCGTCTGGCCTGCAGGCGCGTTGGTGGTGCCGCTGACGACCAGCGGCGTGCCGTGCTCGGCGGCGTTGACGATGTCGTCCTGCGCAAAGGTGTTAATGGTGATGGTTGGGACATCGCCGTTCAGCGTCACGTCGTGCGTTGCGCTGCCCGGGTTGCCCGCCCTGTCGCTTACCGACGCGGTGATGGTGTACTCCCCGTCGCTCAGGCCGAGGAAATCACGGCCCGGTACGAAGACCGACCACGATCCGTCCGCCCCGACGGTCGCCTGATAGCTGTGCCCGTTGAAGGAGACGGTCACCGTCTGGCCCTGTTCCGCCGTGGTGGTGCCGCGGATGGTCTGGCCCGCCAGCTGCTCCGCGTTGTTGACGATATCGTCATCGGCCACGGTGCTGATGGTCACGGTTGGCGCGACGGTATCCACCGTTAAGGTGTGCGTGGTCTGGCCGCTGTTACCGGCTTTGTCGTTGACCGAGGCGGTGACCGTCAGCGCGCCCTGGCTCAGGGCGGCCAGGTCGGCTGCCGGCACGTCGAGCGTCCAGGTGCCGTCGCTGCCGACAAGCGCAGTGTAGGTTTTTCCTCCCAGCGTCACGGTAACGGTCTGCCCCGCCTCCGCGCTGGAAGATCCGTGCACGGTCAGCGGCTGCTGCGCTTCCGCGGCGTTCAGCATGTCGTCAACCGACAGTGTCCGAATGCTCACCACCGGCGCAGTGGTATCCACGCTGATAGTATGCGTTGCGGAGGCGCTGTTGCCCGCGCTGTCCTGTGCCGATACGGACACCTGATAGCTGGCGCCATCGGTCAGGGCGCTGACGTCTGCAACCGGTACGGTGGTCGTCCAGGTGCCGTCGCTCTGAATGGTGGCCGTATAGCTCTTGCCGTTCAGGGTCACGGTGACCTGGGTCCCGCTGGCGAACTGCGCGCTGGAGCCGTTAATCACCAGTGACGAACCGGCTTCAGCCGCGTTGATGACGTCGTCACCGCTAAGGGTGTTCACCGTCAGCGCCACGGAGGCGGTGTTGACCACCACGTCATGGGTCTGGGTGCTGCTGTTACCCGCGCTGTCGGTAATGGTCGCGCTGAGGGTCACGGTGCCGTCGGTCAGCGCGGAAATCACGCTGGCCGGAACGCCCACGCTCCAGTTGCCGCTGGCGTCAACGGTGGTGGTGTACTGGTGCGAACCGAGGGTGATAACCACTTTATCGCCGACGTTCGCGCCGGTTGCCGACCCGCTGACGATCTGCGCCTGGCCGTGCTCCACGCTGTTAATGACGTCATCGCCCGCCACCACGTTAAAGCTGACGGTCGGCGGCGTGGCGTCAAGCGTAATCGTCTTGCCCGCGCTGCCCGGGTTACCCGCGGCGTCGCTCACGCTCACCTGCACGGTGTAGCCGCTATCCGCCAGTGCGGTCAGATCGCTGCCCGGCACGTTCACGCTCCAGACGCCGCCCTGCTGCACCTGGGCGGTATAGCTCTTACCGCCCAGCGTCACGGTGACCGTCTGCCCGGCTTCCGCCGTGGTGGTGCCGGAGATAGCCACGCCCGCAGCCGCTTCGCTGCCGTTAATCACGTTATCGCCTGCGACCGTATCAATGGTCACGGTTGGCGCAGTCGCGTCCACGCTGTATTCGCGGCCCGCCGAGGCGCTGTTGCCGTGCGCGTTGGTGACGCTCACCTGCACGCTGGCGTCACCGTCCTTCAGGCCCGCAAGGTCTGCAGACGGCACAGTGGCCGTCCAGTGACCGTCAGCATCCACCTTCGCGGTGTACGTCTTGCCGCCGAAGGTAACCGTAACGGTCTGGTTTTCCTCCACGTTCGAGGTGCTGCCGGAGAGCACCAGATCCGCACCTTTCTCCGCCGCGTTAATCACGTCGTCGGTGGCAATCGCATCGATGCTGATAGCCACCGCCGCCAGATCGACGGTCACGTCATGGCTGATGGTCACCGGGTTGCCCGCCGCGCTCTGGCCGGCAACGGTCACGGTGACCGTACCTGCTGCGAAGGCCGCGACGTCTGCCGCCGGGATCGCCGCGCTCCAGGAGCCGTCTGCCAGCACGGAGGCCGCATAGGTTTTGCCATTGACGGTCACGGTGAGCGTTGTGCCTGCCGCCAGCCCGTCGCTGGTGCCGGAGACGATCAGGTTTTGAGTATGTTCGATGCTGTTGATCACATCGTCGCCCGCTACCGTATCGACGCGCAGGCCCGGCAGACTGGCGTCTATAACGATTTCGCGCTCGCCCGTTCCCGTGTTGCCGTGGCCGTTGGTCACAGTCGCAGACACCGTCAGGTCGCCGTTGCCCAGCGCCGTCAGGACGGATTCCGGCACGTTCACGGACCAGGTCAGATCGCTCTGCACTGTTGCGGTGTAGGTGTTGCCGCCAATGGTCACAGTGACGGTATTGCCCGCCTCCGCGTTCGCGACCTTGCCGCTGAGGGTCTGGCCCGCGGCCACTTCCGCCGCGTTGATGACGTTATCGCCCGCCACGGTGTTGATGGTGACGGTTGGCAGCGCGGTATCCACCAGCAGGTTCGCGGTGTTGCTCACGCTGTTGCCCACGCCGTTGGTGGCGCTCGCGCTCAGGGTGTAATTCGCTTCGCCCAGACCCGCCAGATCCGCCGCCGGAACGGTCAGGCTCCAGGTGCCGTCTGCCGCCGTCGTGGCCGTGTAGTTTTTGCCGTTGAGGGTCACGGCCACCACGGTGCCTTCTGCCAGGTTGGCGCTGGTGCCGCTGACGCGCAGATCCTGACCCTTCTCTACCGCGTTCAGCACGTTATCGTCGCTGATGGCGTTGAAGCTGACCGAAGGCAGACCGGTATCGACGGTCACGTTATGCGTGCCGGTGCCGGTATTGCCCGCCGCGTCGGTAACCGATGCCGTGACGGTCACGCTGCCGTCGCTGAGGCCGGAAATCACGCTCGCCGGGACGCCCACGCTCCAGTTGCCCGCCGCGTCCAGCACGGTGGTGTAGGTCTCGCCGCCGATGGTGACGGTCACCTTATCGCCCGCTGCCGCGCCGGTGGCGGTGCCGCTGATGATGTGCGCCTGGCTGTGTTCTGCGAGGTTAATGACATCGTCGCCCGCCACGGTGTTGATGGTCACCGCCGGAACGATGACGTCCACCGTCAGAGTGTGATCAACCGACGCCGGGTTACCCGCCTTGTCGCTGACCGATGCGGTCACGGTCACGCTGCCGTCCGTCAGGGCCGCAACATCGGCCGCCGGGACGTTCAGCGTCCAGCTGCCGTCCGCGCTGACGGTGGTGGTGTAGTCTTTGCCGTTCAGCGACACGGTGACCGTCTGGCCCGCTTCGGCAGAGCTGCTGCCGGACACGGTCAGTTCGCTCTTCGCTTCGGCGGCATTAAGAATGTCGTCCGTCGCCAGGGTGTTGATCGTGACGGTCGGCGCGGTGGCATCCACGCTGTACTCACGTCCCGCCGAGGCGCTGTTGCCGTTCACGTTGGTGACGCTCACCTGCACGCTGGCATCGCCGTCCTTCAGGCCAGCCAGATCCGCAGACGGTACGGTCCAGGTCCAGTTGCCGCTGTCGTCTACTGTCGCACTATAGATTTTGCCGTTCAGGCTGATGGTCACGGTCTGCCCGGCTTCCACGTTGATGGTCGCACCGGACAGCACCAGATCCGCGCCCTTCTCCGCCGCGTTAATCACGTCGTCGGTCGCAATCGGATTGATGCTGATGGCAACGGTCGCCAGATCTACCGTCACATCGTGGCTGATGGTAATCGGGTTACCCGCAGCGCTGTCGCCAGTGACGCTGATTTTGACGGTGCCTTCCGGCCACGCGCTCACGTCGGTAGACGGCACAGCCGCGCTCCAGCTGCCGTCCGCCAGCACCGTGGCCGCATAGTCTTTGCCGTTGATGGTGACGGTCAGCGTCGTGCCCGGTGCCAGCCCGTCGCTGGAACCGGTGACAATGAGGTTCTGCGCATGCTCAATGCTGTTGACCACGTTGTCGCCCGCTACCGTATCGACGCGCAGGCCCGGCAGGTTAGCGTCGATCGCGATCTCGCGCTCGCCGGTGCCGGTGTTACCGTGGCCGTTGGTAACGGTCGCCGTCACGCTCAGGCTGCCGTTACCCAGCGCCGTCAGCACGTCAGACGGCACGTTGACGGACCAGGTCAGGTCGTTCTGCACCGTTGCGGTGTAGCTGTTGCCGCCAATGGTCACGGTCACGGTATTGCCCGCTTCGGCATTCGCCACGGTGCCGCTCAGGGTCTGGCCTGCGGCTACTTCCGCCGCGTTAATGACGTTATCGCCCGCCACGGTGTTGATGGTGACCGTTGGCAGCGCGGTGTCCACCAGCAGGTTCGCGGTGTTGCTCACGCTGTTGCCCACGCCGTTGGTGGCGGTTGCGTTCAGGGTGTAGTTAGCCTGACCCAGACCGGCCAGATCCGCTGCCGGAACCGTCAGGCTCCAGGTGCCGTCTGCCGCCGTCGTCGCCGTGTAGTTTTTGCCGTTCAGGGTCACGGTCACCACGGTGCCTTCCGCCAGGTTGGCGCTGGTGCCGCTCACGCGCAGATCCTGACCTTTTTCCACCGCGTTCAGCACGTTATCGTCGCTGATGGCGTTGAAGCTGACCGAAGGCAGACCGGTATCGACGGTCACGTTATGGCTGCCGGTGCCGGTGTTGCCCGCCGCGTCGGTGACCGACGCCGTGACGGTCACGGTGCCGTCGCTGAGGCCGGAAATGACGCTTGCCGGGACGCCCACGCTCCAGTTCCCCGCCGCGTCCAGTGACGCTGCCGTCGGTTAATCCTGCCAGATCGGCCGCCGGAACGTTCAGCGTCCAGCTGCCGTCTGCGCTGACGGCGGTGGTGTAGTCTTTGCCGTTCAGCGACACGGTGACCGTCTGGCCCGCTTCGGCGGTGCTGGTACCGGAAACCGTCAGATCGCTCTTCGCTTCGGCGGCGTTCAGAATATCATCCGTCGCCAGGGTGTTAATCGTAACGGTCGGCGCGGTGGCATCCACGCTGTACTCACGTCCCGCCGAGGCGCTGTTGCCGTTCACGTTGGTGACGCTCACCTGCACGCTGGCGTCGCCGTCTTTCAGACCCGCCAGGTCGGCGGCTGGCACCATGGTCGTCCATTTGCCGTCGGCGCCGACGGTCGCGGTGTAGCTCTTGCCGCCGAAGGTGATGGTAACGGTCTGGTTTTCCTCAACGTTCGAGGTCGCCCCGGAGAGCACCAGATCCGCGCCCTTCTCGGCGGCGTTAATCACGTCGTCTGAAGCAATCGCATCGATGCTGATGGCAACGGTCGCCAGATCTACCGTCACATCGTGGCTGATGGAAACCGGGTTACCGGCGCTACTCTGGCCTGCAACGGTCACGGTGACCGTACCTGCTGCCAGGTCACCCACATCCGCAGCCGGGATGGCCGCACGCCAGGTGCCGTCGGCCAGCACGGTGGCCGGGTAGGTTTTGCCGTTTACGGTCACGGTCAACGCCGCGCCCGCCGCCAGCCCGTCGCTGGTGCCGGTGATAATCAGGTTCTGCCCGTGTTCGATACTGTTGATCACGTCGTCGCCCGCCACGGTATCCACGCGCAGGCCCGGCAGGTTAGCGTCGATAGTGATATCGCGCTCAGCGGATCCGCTGTTGCCGACGCCGTTGGTCACGCTGGCCGACACCGTTAAATCGCCGTTACCCAGCGCGGTCAGCACGTCCGAAGGCACGTTAACGGACCAGGTAAGATCGCTCTGCACCGTTGCGGTGTAGATGTTACCGCCAATGGTCACGGTCAGGGTGTTGCCCGCTTCGGCATTCACCACCTTACCGCTGATGGTCTGGCCGGCTGCCAGCTCGGCGGCGTTAATCACGTCGTCGCCCGCAATGGTGTTGACGATCACGCCCGGCAGAACGGACTCCACGTATACCGTGTGCGACGCGCTGGTGCTGTTACCGACGCTGTCCGTCGCCGAGGCGGTGACGGTGTAAAGCGCCTCGCCCAGCTGACCGACTTCGCTCGCCGGAACGGTGGTGGTCCATTTTCCGTTATCGTCCACCTGCGCGCTGTACGCTTTGCCGTTCAGCATCACGGTCACCACCGCGCCTGCCGCCAGGCCGGAAGCCGTACCGGAGAGGGTCAGATCCTGGGTTTTCTCGGTGTTATTGATCACATCGTCACCGGAAACAGTGTCAATGGTCAGCCCCGGCGCGGTCAGGTTCACCGCCACGCCGTGCGTGGCGCTGTTGCTGTTGCCCGCTTTATCGGTCAGCGCCGCGGTAATGGTGTAATCCCCGGCGGCCAGCGCGGTGACGTCCGCCGCAGGCACGCCCACGCTCCAGTTGCCGGAGGCGTCCAGGGTGGCGGTGTACGATTTGCCGTTGAGGGTGACGGTGACCACGTCGCCCGCCGCCGCGCCGGTCACGGAACCGGTGACAATCAATGCCTGCACGTGCTCGGCGCTGTTGATCACGTCGTCGTCGGACACGGTGTGAATGGTCAACTGTGGAACGGTGGTATCCACCAGCACGTCGCGATCCGCGGAGGCCGGGTTGCCCGCTTTGTCCGATACGGCGGCGCTGACGGTGTAGTTCCCGTCGGTAATACCGTTCAGATCCGCGGACGGCACGGTCACGCTCCAGCTGCCGTTGGCCTGCACGGTGGTGGTATAGTCCACGCCGTTCAGGGTCACGGTGACGGTCTGGCCCGCTTCGGCGTTGGTGACGCCGTTAATCACCAGATCCTGCTGCGCTTCAGCCGCATTGATGATGTTGTTGTCGCTGATGATTTCAATAGACACCGTCGGCGCGGTCGCGTCCACGCTGTACCCGCGGCCCGCCGAGGCGCTGTTGCCGTTCACGTTGGTCACGCTCACCTGCACGCTGGCATCGCCGTCCTTCAGGCTGCCCACGTCGGCAGACGGTACGGTAGCCGTCCAGTTGCCGTCGGCATCGACCGTCGCGGTGTACGACTTGCCGCCGAAGATGATGGTAACGGTCTGGTTTTCTTCCACGTTGGTGGTGGAGCCGGACAGCAGCAGGTCCGCGCCTTTCTCCGCCGCGTTAATCACGTCGTCAGAGGCAATCGGGTTAATACTGATGGCGACTGCCGCCAGATCCACCTTCACGTCATGGCTGATGGTCACCGGATTCCCCGCGGTGCTTTGCCCCTCCACGGTCACGGTGACCGTGCCCGCAGCCAGCGCGCTGACGTCGGCCGCCGGAATGGCCGCCGTCCAGGTGCCGTCCGCCAGTACGGTGGCCGCGTAGGTTTTGCCGTTGACGGTGACCGTCAGCGCCGCGCCCGTTGCCAGTCCGTCGCTGGAGCCGGTGATAATCAGATTTTGAGCGTGCTCAATGCTGTTAATCACGTCGTCGCCTGCCACGGTATCGACGCGCAGGCCCGGCAGGTTTGCGTCGATGCTGATGTCGCGCTCGCCGGTGCCGGTGTTGCCGTGGCCGTTGGTGACGCTGGCTGACACCGTCAGATCGCCGTTACCGATGGCGGTTAAGACCGAGGACGGCACGTTGACCGACCAGCTCAGATCGTCCTGAACCGTCGCCGTATAGGTATTGCCACCAATGGAAATGGTGACAGTGTCACCGCTCGCCGCGCCGCTCACTTTCCCGCTCAGGGTCTGTCCCGCAGCTACTTCCGCGGCGTTAATGACATCGTCCGTGGCGACCGGGTTGATGGTGACCTGCGGCAGCGCGCTGTCGACCAGCACGCTGTGGCCGGTGCTCGCGCTGTTGCCCGCGGCGTCAGTCACGCTCGCCGACACGGCGTAGCTCGCTTCGCCCAGCGCCGAGACGTTTGCCGCCGGAACGGTCACGCTCCAGTTCCCGCTCGCGTCGGTGGTGGCCGTATAGCTGATTCCGTTCAGGGTCACCGTAATGGTCGTTCCGTCCGGCTGGTTACTGGTGCCGGATACCTGCAGATCCTGGCCTTTCTCGGTCGCGTTGATCACGTCGTCAACCGCCAGGGTATTGATGGCAATGACCGGCGCGGTCAGGGAGACGTCAAATTCGTGCGTCGCAGTGGCGCTGTTACCGGCTTTGTCGGTGAGGGTCGCGGAGATCGTCTGGTCACCGTTGACCAGCGCGCCCACGTCCGCCGCCGGAACGCCCACGCTCCAGTTGCCGGACGCGTCCAGCATGGCGGTGTAGTCTTTACCGTTCAGGGTCACGGTAATCACGTCGCCCGCCTGCGCGCCCGTCACCTTACCGGAGACGATCAGCGCCTGACTGTGCTCGGCAATATTCACGATGTCGTCGCCGGCAACGATGTTGAAGGTGATCTGCGGCACGGTGGTGTCCACCAGCACCGAGGATCCCGCGCTGGCCGGGTTACCTGCTTTATCGGACACGGTCGCCGTGACCGCCGCGCTGCCGTCGGTAATGCCTGCCAGATCCGCCGCAGGCACGTCGAGCGTCCAGCTTCCGTCCGCCTGCACCTGCGCGCTGTACTGATTGCCGTTGAAGGTCACGGTGACCGTCTGGCCTGCTTCGGCCGTAGACGTCCCGCTCAGGGTCAGATCCTGCGCCGCCTCAGCCGCATTCAGCATGTTATCGCCGCTGATGGTGTTAATGGTCACCGTCGGCGCGGTGGTGTCGACGCTGAATGCCTGCGCCGAAGAGGCCGTGTTGCCGTTCACGTTGGTGACGCTGACCTGCACGCTGGCGTCGCCCTCTTTCAGGCCGCTCAGATCGGCAGCCGGAACGGTCCAGGTCCAGTCGCCATTGCCATCCACCGTCGTGGTATACGTTTTCCCTGCGAAGGTGATGGTGACGGTCTGGCCCGCTTCAACGTTGGATGTCGTACCGGACAGCACCAGATCCTGGCCTTTTTCCGCCGCGTTAAGCACGTTGTCGTCGGTCACGCTGCTGATGGTGATGGCGACCGGCGCGAGATCGACGTCCACGACGGTCCCGATGGTTACCGGGTTGCCGGAGGCATCCTGCGCGCTTGCCTTGATATCCAGCGAGCCACCCGCCCACTGGGACACGTCCGCCGCCGGTACCGCCGCCTGCCAGGAGCCGTCTGCCAGCACCGTTGCGGAATACGCTTTGCCGTTGATGGTCACGGTCACGGCACTGCCCGCCGCCAGATCGGTGCTGGTGCCGGACACAATCAGGTTCTGCGCGTGTTCAATCACATTAATCACGTCGTCGCCTGCGACCGTATCAATACGCAGCCCCGGAAGCTGGGCGTCGATGGTGAAGTCGAGAGAAGAAGAGCCGGTATTGCCGTGGCCGTTGGTCACGCTGGCCGATACGGTGAGATCGCCATTGCCGAGGGCGGTGAACTGACTCTCCGTTAACGGCAGGCTCCAGGTGAGATCGTCCTGCACAGTAGCCGTGTATGTCTGACCGCCGAGGATAATCGTGACAGTGTCACCTGCCGCCGCGTTCGTCACCTTACCGGACAGGGTTTGCCCCGCCGCCACTTCCGCCGCGTTAACGATATTGTCGTCCGCCAGCGTGTCGATAGTTACCACCGGCAGCGAGCTGTCCACCAGCACATCGTGCGAGGTTGAGGCGCTGTTGCCTACGCTATCGGTGACGCTCGCCGTCACGGTGTAATTCGCCTCGCCCAGCGCCGAGACGTTTGCCGCTGGAACGGTCAGGCTCCAGTTGCCGCTGGCATCAGCGGTGGCTGTATAGTGTATGCCGTTCAGGGTCACCGTAATGGTCGTGCCTTCCGGCTGGTTGCTGGTGCCGGAAATCTGCAGAGCTTCGCCTTTCTCAGCCGCGTTGATCACGTCGTCTGCCGCCAGCGTGTTGATACTGATAACAGGCGTCACGGTATTCACCACCACATCCAGCGAAGTGCTACCGGTATTACCGGACCTGTCGGTCACGGAGACGTCAATGGTCCAGGTGCCGTCCGTCAGCCCCTGAACGACAGACGCCGGCAGGCCAAGGCTCCAGTTGCCCGCCGCATCCACCACGGTGGTGTAATCGACGCTGTTAATGGTAATGGTCACAAGGTCGCCCGCTGCAGCACCGGTGACGGAGCCGCTCAGGATCTGCGCCTGTGAATGGGCGAGCTGGTTAACGGTGTTAGTGTCGGTGACAAAGTCGTTAATGGTCACCTGCGGCACGGTCGCGTCCACCAGACCCACGCGGTCGGCGCTGCTGCTGTTGCCCGCCACGTCGCTCACGGTGGCCGTCACGGTCACGATGCCATCGTTGAGGGCGCCGACGTCAGCCGCCGGAACGATCAGCTGCCAGGTACCGTCCGTCTGGACCGTGGTCTGATACGTTTTACCGTTCAGCGTCACGGTGACCGTCTGGCCTGCTTCCGCACTGCTGGTGCCGCTCAAGGCTAAATCCTGCTGCGCCTCAGCCGCGTTGATGATGTTGTCGGCGGTCAGATTATCGAGCGTAATCGCTGGCGGCAGCGTATCCACCGTGACCACCCGCGACGCGTCGGCACTGTTGCCATTGACGTTCGTGACGCTGACGCTCACCTGCGCGCGCCCGTCGATCAGGGTTTCCATGGCGCTGGCAGGCACGGTCAGGCTCCAGGAGCCGTCCTGCTGCACCTGTGCGGTAAAGGTCTGGTCGGCGAATTTCACCACCACGGTCTGCCCCGCCTCCACGCCCTGCGTCTGGCCGGAAAGGGTTAAATCGGCGCCTTTTTCTGCCGCATTCAGCAGGTCGTCGCCGGAGACGGTATCAATGGTGACCGCCACGGCGTTCAGATCGAGTTCAATCGGGTGTTCAGCCGCAACGGTATTGCCCCAGGCATCTTCAGCGCTGACGCTTACCGTCACCTCTCCCGCGGTCCAGGCCTGCAGGTCCGCAGCAGGAACGCCAATGCTCCAGCCGCCGCTGGCGGTAACAACGGCGTTATATTCGACGTTGTTAATGGTGACGACGATCGGCGTGCCCGCGGCCAGGTGGGTGCTGGCGCCGGTGACGGTCAGATCCTGCTGCTGTTCGATGGCGTTGACCACGTCATCGCCGGAAATGGTGTTCACGCGCAGGCCCGGCAGCTGTGCGTTGATGTTGATATCGCGCTCGCCGGTACCGGTATTGCCGTGCGAATTGGTCACCGACGCGGTGAAGGTTAAATCGCCGTCGCCGAACGCCTTAAGATCCGCTGACGGGATTTTCACGCTCCAGGTCAGATCGCTGCCCACCGTGGCGGTGTAGCTCTTGCCGCCCACGGTGACAGAAACGGTATCGCCCGCCGCCGCGCCGGTGACGCGACCGCTGAGCGTTTGATCCACACCCGCTTCGGCGTTATTGACCAGGTTGTCCCCCGCAAAGGTGTTGATGATCACCTGCGGCAGCACGGTATCCACCAGCAGCGTCGCCGCGGCAGAGCCGCTGTTACCCACGCTGTCAGTACCGCTGACGCTGACGGTGTAAAGGGTGTTCGCCAGATTCAGGACGTCGGAAACCGGCACCTGGACCGCCCAGATGCCGTTTTCAACGGTGGCCTGATAGCTGACGTTGTTCAACGTCACGGTGATGGCGCTGCCGTCAGGCAGGTTGCTGGTGCCGGTCAGGCTCAGCGGCTGCATTGCCTCCTGAGCATTCAACACGTTGTCCTGGCTGATGGTATCAATCGTAAATTCTGGCGGGTTGCCGCTCAGCGTAATGCCGTGCGTGGCGCTGCCGGTGTTGCCTGCCGCGTCGGTCACGGAAACTGAAATCGTATGGTTACCTTCCCCCAGAGCGCCCAGCACGGACGCCGGAACGCCTACGCTCCAGGTGCCGTCCGCCAGCACCACGCCGGTGAAGGACTGGCCGCCAACGGTCACGGTGACCACATCCCCCGCGGCGGCGCCATTTGCCTGCCCGGAGATGATCTGCGCCTGGCCCTGCTCGCTGGTATTGAGAATATCGTCGCCCGCCACGGTATCAATGGTAACGACCGGCGCGGTGGTATCCACCGCAAAATCGGCGGTGACAGATGAGCCGTTGCCCGCTTTGTCGCTGACGTTCACCGTCAGGGTGTGATTGCCCTCGCTGAGCGCCTGCACATCGCCCGCCGCAAGCGTGACGGACCAGGTGCCGTCGCTGCCCACCGTGGCGTTGTAGTTTTTACCGTTCAGCGTGACCGTGACGATCTGACCGGCTTCCGCATTCGTTTTGCCGGTCAGCGTCAGCGGCTGGCTGTGCTCGGCGGCATTAATGATGTTGTCCTGCGCGAGGGTATCGACAGAGAGGGTTGGCGCGACGGTATCCACGCCGATTGTCTGGCTGCCGCTCACGGTGTTACCCGCCGCGTCTTTGCCGCTGACGTTGACCGTCCAGGTGCCATCGCCCAGCGCCTGCGCGTCGGCCGCGGGTACGTTAACGCTCCACGTCCCGTCAGCGCCCACCACGGCCCCGTAGGTTTTACCGTTCAGCGTTACGGTAAGTTCGGTGCCCTGCGCCAGATTCTTGCTGGCGCCGGAGAGCGTAAAGCCTGCGGATTGCTCGCTGGCGTTAAGCACGTTATCGCCCGCCGTGGTGGCCAGCGTAATGGCGGCCTCGGCGGTCGAGACCGTTACGGTGATATTGCCCGCATCGGTAGTCTTACTGCCGTCGATCTGCACCACCGACCAGGTGTGTTCCCCGTCCGTCTGGGTCGGTAATTTTACCGTCCAGGTGCCCTCTTTACTCACCATGGCGCTGGCGATGGTGCTGCCGCTGCTGTCTTTAATCTGGATCGTCGCGCCCGGCTGACCGGTACCGCTAAAGGTTGGCGTGTTGTCGTCCGTGATCGCGTTTGCTGTCAGTACGCCCTGCTTGTCGCCCGCTTTATCCGACAGCAGGAAGGTTGGCGTGGCGCTTTCCACCTCTTTCGTATTATCAATAACTTTTGTTTTAGTATCGCCGTCGCCGCCGTTTGCCAGCAGCGCCCCGATGGCACCGCCGCCTAATGCAGCTCCCGCAATCCAGCCCCACGGCGCGTCGCTTAAGACGCTTTCCTGCTCCAGGAAAGGTTGAATGCCGCTAATCGGTGTGGCCTGCGCGGTTAACTCGGTCACCGCCACGCCTGATGCTTCCCCGGCATCGGCAAAAGAAATATGCGTCAGTTCCTGACGATCGTTGAATACCAGCTCTGACTGAGTATGCGTTTCAGGATCTTCAACAAAATAGTTATTGCAGCGAATCACGCTGCCATCTTTCATATAAATGAGGAGGTCTTTCCCCTGACGGACATAACGCGCCACATCCTGAGCAGAACCCTGGATTTCAATCACGCTCGGGGATGAAATAGAGACCGACAAATTCCCTTCGCCAGTTAATTTCGTTTTCTCCGCCGTTTTGCGAATGATGACATCAACAACCTTTATGTTACTCATATTTCTCTCCTTGCAGGTGTACGGATTCCTGTGGATATGTCCACCAGACGGATGTAGCTATCCCTGGGAAAAAACACCCATTATTTTCAGACTTATTTTTCGCGACAATACGCGTCTTTTTTTAACTCAAATCGGGTAGTTTTGCGGCAGCGTTTTTCTCTATTCCAATAAGCGGCATTAAATTATCAACCGCGGAAGCATAATTAATTGCCGAACTCCAGCCATCATACTCAGCGATTATTTTCGCCGAGGTGGCCTGCCAGACATCCTGCTCAACGCTGAGCAGATCGTTAATGCTCCGCTTGCTCAGGGTGTACTCATTTTTATAGACATCACGGGCGCGCAGGGCATTTTCCAGCTGCTGTTTCCCGGCCTCCATTCTTCCCCGTGCACCGGTCCAGTCCGCCTGCGCGACGGAGGCTTTTTGCAGGACATCGAAACGCGCCTGATCGACCTGAGAGGAGGCCATCGCCCGTGCCCCTTCAGCCTGCCGCACGCGTGCAGAGACCGCGCCGCCCTGATAAAGCGGTGCGTCAATGTTGAGCTGGATCTGGTCGTCCCAGTACGAACGGTTGTCCGACTCGTAACGGGTACGTCCGCCCTTCAGGCTTAGGGTCGGCCAGTGCTGGGACTTCGCCGTTTCCACGCCATACTGGGCTGAGCGCTCCATGTTTTGCGCGGCCATAACCGCCGGTATCAGCGAATAATCAATGCGGTTGAGAGAATCAGGCTCAACCGCGAGATTTGCGGGTACAGGCGAAAAGTTATCGGCCTGCATTCCGGTTAATACCGCGAGCCTTGCGCGGGCGCTGTTTAAGGCGGCGTGATACTGCGCGACCGTCGCCTCCATGCCGGCAATACGCGTGCGGGTCTGGAGCTCATCGGAGGTCGAGCTCACGCCCGCGTCGGCGCGCAGCTTTGCCAGCTGCTCAACATTTTTTAGCGCCTGAACGTTCTCCTTTGCCGCCTGCAGCAGATCGGCATAGCGTTTGACCTCGACATAGCTCAGCGCCGTTTTTTCCGCCACGTCAGAGAGCGTGCTCATCAGCTGGTAGCGGTAGCTATCGCGCTGGGCGGAAGACTGGCTGATGCTGTTATTGGTCTTGCCAAAGTCATATATCAGCTGCGTCAGGCTCAGCCCCCACGCGGCTGAATTCTTCAGCGACCCGCTGGAATCGGTGGTCTGGCTATGGCCCGTGCTGCCGTTCAGCGATATTTGCGGCATCCAGCCGCTGCGCGCTTCATCTATTTGCGCCTGACCAATACCGAGTTGCGCGGCCTGCTGACTAATCGACGGATCGCGATCGATAGCAAAAAGAATACTTTCTTTTAAGGTTGTCGTGGCAACCGGGGCAATACCCACCTGACTACTATTGGCGTACGCCGTATTTATGGCTAATGAAATGAATGCCAGTGCTGCTGTAAATCGACGTAACATAGGCTTTCGCAATATCGTCATTTTTATCTCCCTGACTCTGAGTGACACTGAAGCAATTACCCAAAAAGAGGTATAGATAATTAGACAAATATCTTATTTCGCATCCTTGCCGAATTTTAGGTAAAACTCCCCATACCCATTTCCTCTGGAGATGAGATCTGCCTGCGTCTTATTTAAATTAAGAATTTACTTATTTCCTAAAGTGGTTAGCAGCATAACAAAATGCGTTATAAGCCACTACACCCCCAATGTTAATGTGGTGTTACAATTAAGAAAAAAGATGGGGTTTCTGGACAAAACTCTTAAAATGACCTTTCAGATGAAACATATAAACCGACTGTTATTTAAGGAAAATTCTTAATTCGTCACCTGCACATTTTTGCGTTAATTTCCGGGCGGGTCAGACACAAAGATTTTCAAAGAAGTGTCAATTTAAGTAGCTAAACCAGACAAATTAGAATTTAATGCCATTAACAAACTAATTAAAGCAATCAAAAGCCACACTAACAATATTTTTCAGAATAAAAACCCATACAATAGGAATACAGTGGTTACATAACCCAAATCGTTAAATAAAACATAACAATAACATTATGATTAACATTCAAAACGGCTTGCTTATACCTGTTTAATAAAATTTTAATAATCACGCATCTGAATCATCACGCCTCTCCACGACATCAAAACGACGTTGCCCTTTTCTCTGCGTTAAAATGCTGTATTATGCAAACTATTGCGACATTTTGCAGGAACGCAGACCGATGCACAAAACCGCACGACAACGCCACGTTCTGGATATCCTGAGCGAGCAAGGCCAGGCCAGCATCACCGAGCTGGCAGAAAAGCTGCAGGTTTCAGCCGATACCATCCGTCGGGATCTGACCGACCTGGAGAACCAGGGTCTGGCGCAGAAGAACCACGGCGGAGCCATCGCGCTGAATCTCTCCGCCATGAACCGTCAGGGCCGCAATACGCTGCTGCCGGAAACCAAACAGCGCCTCGGAAAACAGGTCGCCCTGCAGGTCCCTGCGGGTTCTACCCTGTTTCTGGATGCGGGCAGCACGGTAATGGCTGTCGCCTCCTTTCTTCGCGGGCCGCTCACCGTCATAACCACGTCGCTGGATATCGCCCAGCATTTTAGCGACCGGGAAGACGTTGAACTGATCCTGCTCGGGGGGAAATGGGACCACCAGCAGCGCCTGTTTGCCGGAAGCGCCACGTTGTCGTTGCTGTCCCGTTATCGGGCAGATATCGCCATCCTCGGGGCGTGCGCCATTCATGCCGAACTCGGTTTGAGCGCTGGTAAAGAAGCGGATGCCGAGGTTAAGCGCGCGATGCTTGACGTAAGCCATGCGCACTGGATTGTTGCCGACCACCTGAAGGTCAACCGCTGCGAGCCGTATCTGGTTTCCGGGTTATCCAACATTCAACAACTCTTTTTAGATCGTCCCTGGCCTGAGCTTGGGGACCCTGGCGCATTGCAGGTCACGGTGTGCGCGAATTAACGTGGAGAAGTTCATGAGTACAGTTCGAACAATTAACATTGCGCTGATCGGGTATGGATTTGTGGGCAAAACCTTCCATGCCCCGTTAATCCAGTCTGTGGACGGGCTTAAGCTGGCCGTGGTCTCTTCTCGTGATGAAGAGAAGGTTAAACGCGATCTGCCGGATGTAGAGGTGGTCGCCACCCCTGAAGAGGCTATTCAGCATCCTGATGTTGACCTGGTGGTGATTGCCTCCCCCAACGCCACGCACGCCCCGCTGGCGACGCTGGCTCTGAACGCTGGCAAGCATGTCGTGGTGGATAAGCCTTTCACCCTCGACATGCAGGAAGCCCGCGACCTGATCGCGCTGGCGGAGGAAAAGCAGCGTCTGCTCTCCGTCTTCCACAACCGCCGCTGGGACAGCGATTTCCTCGGCATTAAGCAGATTATTGAGCAGGGCACGCTCGGCAAGATTAAACATCTGGAGTCGCATATTGACCGCTTCCGCCCGGAAGTGCGCGTGCGCTGGCGCGAGCAGAACGTCCCCGGAAGTGGCTTATGGTTTGACCTGGGTCCTCATCTTATCGACCAGACGCTGCAGCTCTTTGGCCTGCCGCAGTCGGTTCAGGGGAATATCGCGACGCTGCGCGACGGTGCAGAAATCAACGACTGGGCGCACGTGGTCTTAAACTACCCGGAACATAAGGTGATTTTGCACGCCAGCATGCTGGTGGCGGGCGGTACGGCGCGCTTTGCCGTCCACGGGGACAAGGGCAGCGTGGTGAAGGCCAGAATCGATCAGCAGGAAGCACAGCTGCTCTCCGGGGTGATCCCCGGCAGTGAGGCCTGGGGCGAAGACAGCGACAGCATGGTGTTCTTTGGCGCTGACGGCGCATCGCAGACGATCCCTACCCCGAAAGGCGATCAGCGCCAGTATTACATCAATGTGCGTGACGCGTTGCTTGGGAAAATCGCCAATCCGGTCCACCCAGTTGAGGCATTGGCGGTGATGGCTGTCCTGGAAGCGGCGGTGACGTCGTCGGAAACGGGGTCAACGCAGACGCTGGCGTTAACGGCTGAAGAGCGTGCTCTGTTGGGTTAAAAAACAAGCCGGGTGGCGGCTATGCCTTACCCGGCAAGCGTTAAAGACTACGAACGCTTTTTCGGCATCATGCGCAGCAGGGTATTATCTTTCCAGAAATAGTGGTGCATCAGCGCCGCCGCGGCGTGCAGGCCAATCACAAAATAGCCCAGATTTGCCAGCGTCTCGTGCCACTCTTTCAGCATATCTACCAGGTCAAAATTGGACTCCGCCGCATGCGGCATCGCCAGGCCAAAAGCAAACCAGTCGCTACCCCGGTTATACATCATCACAATGCCAATCAGCGGCAGCGCAATAAACAGCAGATACACCACCAGATGCCCCAGATGAGACATCCCCGTCACCATCGCTTTTGGCTTCGGTTGAATCGGTGGTGCACGGAATTTCAGGCGAACCAGCAGACGCGTCACCATCAGCACCAGGATACTGATCCCGCATGAGACGTGGATCATGTTGATCGTCGGGCGCGCGGTGCGCGGGAAGAAACCTCTGAACTCCATGGCGCAGTAGGCGACGATGATTAACAGAAACACCAGCCAGTGGATGCCAATTTGCAGGCTTGTATATTTAGTGCGCATGTGATTTCTCGATTAAAAACAGTTACCGCGCCAACATAATCTCCTTTCCTTAAAAATTCATTAACTTTTCTGTATGGTTTTTCAAATACATCCTCCCGCATGAAGCATCTTCAATTGCCGCCCTACCCGTGATGGTCTAAGCCTGGATGAGTTCAAACTGTCACATCGACACGTTTACAGGAGAACACCATGAGTAAAATTGGCATTAACGGATTTGGACGCATCGGACGTCTTGTTCTGCGCCGCCTTCTTGAAACCCAGGACAGTAATACCGTCGTCGCCATCAACGACCTCACCTCTCCCAAAGTGCTGGCCTACCTGCTCAGGCACGATTCCAACTACGGTGGCTTCCCGTGGAGCGTGGATTTCACCGAGGATGCGCTGATCGTTGACGGTAAAACCATCGCGGTGTATGCCGAAAAAGAGGCAAAGCACATTCCGTGGAAAGCCGCGGGCGTGGATATCGTCGTGGAGTGCACCGGCTTTTATACGTCTGAAGAGAAATCACGGGCGCACCTGGACGCGGGCGCGAAGAAGGTGCTGATCTCTGCGCCCGCGGGGGACATGAAAACCATCGTCTACAGCGTGAACGACGAGACCATTGACGCCAGTGATACCATTATTTCCGTCGCCTCCTGCACCACCAACTGCCTCGCCCCGCTGGCAAAAGCCCTGAACGACGCGTTTGAAATTAAGGTGGGCACCATGACCACCATTCATGCCTATACCGGTACCCAGGCGCTGGTGGATGGCCCGCGCGGGAAAGATCTTCGCGCCTCCCGGGCGGCGGCAGAGAATATCATTCCGCACACCACCGGCGCCGCCAAAGCCATCGGTCTGGTGATCCCTGCGCTCAGCGGCAAACTGAAAGGCCACGCCCAGCGCGTGCCGGTTAAAACGGGCTCCGTGACCGAACTGGTGGCCATTCTGGGCAAGAAAGTGACCGTTGAGGAGATCAACGCCGCGCTGAAAAAGGCCACTCAGGGCAATAAATCCTTCGGGTATACCGATGAAGAGATCGTGTCGTCAGATGTGATTGGCTCGCATTATGGTTCGGTGTTTGACGCCACGCAGACGGAGGTGTCAGAAGCGGGAGACCTTCAGCTGGTGAAAGCCGTTGCCTGGTATGACAACGAGTATGGGTTTGTGACGCAGCTGGTGCGGACGCTGGATAAGTTTGCGGCGCTGTGATTTCCCCCCTCACCCTCACCCTCTCCCCAATGGGGCGAGGGGATTGTTCCGTGCCTAAATTATTTTACGTGCGCCCTTCAGGACAGGATCCTGCTGCAGCTGTTTCCACGCTGCCATGACGGCCTCGGGGAATTCAACGTGAGCAATATAATCCCGCCCGGCCGGGCCATAGCCGTTGGCGTCGTCATACAGGCGCGGCAGCTCCCCCATAACCAGTGAAAGGTAACGGTCAACGGACCACAGCCCGGTGTGGCCCTCGCTGAATTCCACGCCCTCGTTACCGTTTTGCAGCGTCGGCGTAAACCCGGGATGGCTGACCCACTGCGGCGAAATGGGCTCATCACGACACACGCGGGCAAACGTCGCCATCGTGCGGCGCTGCATCGTCGGATCCTGCACCACCAGCACCCGCCCGGTCGTTCGATGATGCTGTTTCAGCATGTTCCAGCTAAAACGCGCGTTTTCACCGCAGTTGGTGGAGCGATCCTCAACCCACAGCTGCGCCTCGGGGATCTGCCAGAACGTCCGCGCAATGTCGGCAAGAATGCTCGCTTCGGCCCGCCCTGTGACCGGTACGGTGTGGTAACGCGGATGATTGCCAATGGCGGTATATAAAAAGGGGGTCGAATGGCCGATGCCGCCGCTGATCAGAAGCGGTACATCTCTCTGGGCGGCAATACGGCAGGCCGCGTCAATGGTGGGGATCACCGCGTTTCCGGCCAGAATCACCGCATCGACTTCCGGGAGCGGACTCGTCGCGCTCAGGTCGTCCTGCGCCAGCCATTCACCGACAGTATTGAAAGCCGCCAGCGTGGCATGCGCCAGAACGGGAAAATGGGGCTGAACCATGGTGAACTCCTCACGTTGTTGAAGCGCCGAATTTATCATTTTTCTGAAATAACCAGAAACATCCAAAAATCATCGGGTTGCACCTGCCTATTATGCTTTTGATTTCCAGCCCTACAAAACATTGTATTGTGCAGGCGTCATGAAAAAGCACCCAACGCTGCTTATTTCGCCGTGATCTGACCAGTTTTACCCCCCCTGCGCTTGCCAAAGACAACATCCAACCCTAAGTTGCTTAACAATTTCACAACCTTTTTTATTATCACAGGTTGCACCTGAAGCGCGCCAGGTGACACCTCTCTCATCATCAACGTGGCGGGGTTTCAGGTCATGACAGAACATGAAAGTACGACGACGGTGTTACGTAAAAATAAAAAGGTGTTAATCGCCAGCCTTACCGGGAGCGCCATTGAATGGTTTGACTATTTTCTCTACGGTACGGCGGCCGCGCTGGTCTTCAATAAGATCTTTTTCCCGATGGTCGATCCGGTGATCGGACTCATCCTCTCTTATCTCTCTTTCTCATTAACCTTCTTTATTCGCCCCATCGGCGGGGTACTTTTCGCCCACATCGGCGACCGCATCGGACGGAAAAAAACCCTCGTGCTGACCCTCTCTTTGATGGGAGGTGCAACCGTTATGATTGGCCTGCTGCCCACGTATGAGATGATTGGCCTCTGGGCGCCTGCGCTGCTGATCCTGATGCGCATCATTCAGGGGATGGGCATCGGCGGTGAATGGGGCGGCGCGCTGCTGCTGGCCTATGAATACGCGCCAGAAAAACGTAAAGGCTTCTTCGGCAGTATTCCGCAGGCGGGCGTCACCATCGGCATGCTGATGGCAACCTTTATCGTGTCGCTGATGACCCTGTTCAGCGAGGAGGATTTTCTCTCCTGGGGCTGGCGCATCCCGTTCCTGCTGAGCTCGGTGCTGGTGTTGCTCGGCCTGTGGATCCGCAAAGATATTGACGAAACGCCCGATTTTCAGAAAGTGAAAGCGTCCGGTCAGGTAGCGAAGGCCCCGCTGCGCGATACGCTGAAACATCACTGGCGTGAAGTGTTGATTGCCGCCGGTCTGAAGGTGGTTGAAACCGCGCCGTTCTATATTTTCTCGACCTTCGTGGTGAGCTATGCCACCAGCACGCTGACGTACCAGAAATCGCAGGCGCTGGAAGCCGTGACGCTGGGAGCCCTGGTGGCAACCATTATGATCCCGCTAATGGGGCTGCTCTCCGATAAGGTAGGCCGTCAGCGCATGTACGCAATCAGCGTCTTCGTGCTGGGCCTGTTTATCGTACCGTGGTTTATGCTGCTCAATACCGGCACCACGTGGGGTATCGTGCTCGCGACGGTCATCGCCTTTGGCGTGTTGTGGGCCCCTGTCACGGCGGTACTCGGCACGCTGTGCTCTGAAATCTTTAGCGCAAACGTGCGCTACACCGGCATTACGCTCGGCTATCAGCTGGGTGCCGCGCTGGCTGGCGGTACCGCGCCGCTGATTGCCACCGGCCTGCTGGCAAAATACGACGGCGACTGGGTGCCGGTGGCCTGGTATCTTGCCGTCACGGTGACCATTTCTTTAATCGCGATTTTCTGCGCCAGCCGCGTTAAGCGCGCCACTCTCATCCAGGCGCAGCCCGAACGTCTCTGACCCTTCCCGGCCCGTCCTGCGGGCCGCTCTTTTTCCTTAAATTTCCCTTCACCATTTGATTAACATGCGTAAATCATATTCACTTGAATTATCATTTGCGGGAGTCGTAGAATCGCTAGCCCGCTAATTATTCAATCATTTCTAAGGTAAACGACGTTATGCGCCTGCCCGAACGCGACCCTTATGCTCCTCGCGAGTGGCAGCCACATGAGAAACCCGCCCTGCTGGGTTCGCCCTCCACGCCCGAACACAGTACGCCAAAACGCATTGCCTATGGCGTCGTGGGCCTGCTGGTCTGCCTGACGGGCGCGCTGGGGAATGCGGTGGTAACCGCCAACCTGCAAAATTTGCAGGGGACCTTCGGCGCCTGGTCAACCGAAATCGCCTGGCTGCCCGCGGTTTATGTGATGACCAACATGTCCATCAACCTGCTGCTGGTTAAATTCCGCCAGCAGTATGGCCTGCGCGCCTTTACGGAAGGTTTTCTGGTGCTGTACGTGCTGGTCACCTTTTTCCACCTGTTCGTTAACGATCTCAGCTCGGCGCTGATGGTGCGCGCCGCGCACGGCATGGTGGCCGCCGCGCTCAGCTCGCTGGGGATTTACTATCAGATCCAGGCCTGGCCTGCGAAGCACCGCCTGAAGGCGCTGACCATCGGCATCACCGGTTCATCACTCGCCATCCCGCTGGCGCGCCTGTTTTCAACCGAGCTGCTGCAGCTGGACGAGTGGCGCGGGCTTTATTTCTTCGAGCTGGGACTGGCGCTGATCTCCCTGGCCTGCGTCATCGCCTTAAAATTACCGCCGGGCGACCGGCGCAAGGTCTTTGAGAAAAAAGACTTTATCACCTTCTTTTTACTGGCTCCCGGGATGGCCCTGCTCTGTGCCGTCCTCTCTCTGGGCCGCCTTGACTGGTGGTTCGAAGCGCCGTGGATCGGCTGGTCGCTGGCGCTATCGCTGGTGCTGATTGTCGCAGCCATCGTCTTTGAACATAACCGCAGCAACCCGCTGCTGAACACCCGCTGGCTGTCGAGCGGCAGCATCGTCCGCCTGGGGCTGATTATGCTGCTGATCCGTATCGTGCTGGCCGAGCAGAACACCGGCGTCATCGGCTGGCTGCAGTACGTAGGCTTACAGAACGAGCAGATGACGCACCTTGCGTGGTCCATTTTCGCCGGGATCGTCTGCGGGATTGTCACCAGCTGTCTCACCATCAAGCCGACGAAACTGGCGTGGCCAATCATTACCTCTCTGGCGCTGATGATTGTTGCCTCGCTGCTGGACAGCCAGTCCAACAACCTGACCCGTCCGGATCAGCTGATGGTAAGCCAGTTCCTGCTGGGCTTCGGCAGCGCCTTCTTCCTGGCGCCCGCTATGCTGGCCGCCATTGGCGGAGTGATCGCCGACCCGCGTAACCTGGTCAGCTTCTCGGTAATGTTTGGCATGAGCCAGAACCTCGGTGGCCTGCTGGGCTCCGCGATCCTCGGCACCTTCCAGACCTGGCGCGAGAAGTACCACTCCAGCCTGCTGGCGGACCAGCTCACCACGCTCAACCCGCTGGTCAACGAGCGAATTCAGCTTTATACCCAGATGTACAAAAGCCTGATTGGCGACAGCGCGCTGCTGGGAACCCAGGCGATAACGCAGCTGCAAACGGTCACCGCGCTGGAGGCGAATATTCTGGCTTATAACGATACTTATCTGCTGACGGCGAGCATCGCTGCCGCCACGCTGGTCTGGATTTTATGGCGCTTGCTGCGCCTGCGCATCACTGCCCGTCTGGCGCTGAAGAACGCCACCGGCAACAAATAATTGAAAGAGTTCTGGAGAGTTTATGAGTCAGCAGGATGCCGCCAAAGAGCAGGCCAACACCCGCAAAAATGTGCGCATTGTTTCCGTTTTCACCGCCGCCGCCATCGGTATTGTCGGCGTGCTGGTGATCCTTTATGCGTGGCAACTGCCGCCGTTCACCCGTCACGCGCAGTTTACCGATAACGCCTACGTGCGCGGCCAGACGACGTTTATCAGCCCGCAGGTGAACGGCTATATCACCGAGGTGAAGGTTCAGGACTTTGTGCAGGTTAAAAAAGGCGACCTGCTGATGCAGATCGATGACCGTATCTATCGTCAGCGGGTGCATCAGGCAGAGGCGCAGCTGGCGATGAAAATTGCCGCCCTGAATAACAACCTGCAGCAGCGTAAAAGCGCCGAAGCAACGATCGCCAAAAATGACGCCGCGCTGAAAAATGCCCGCGCCCAGAGCCTGAAAAGCCAGGCGGATTTAAAACGGGTGAAAGAGCTGACGGCGGACGGCTCGCTTTCCATTCGCGAGCGCGACGCCGCGCTGGCCAGTGCCGCTCAGGGTAGCGCCGACATCGACCAGGCGAAAGCCGCCCTTGAGATGTCGCGTCAGGATCTGCAGACGGTGATTGTCAATCGCGGTGCGCTGGAAGCGGATGTTGAAAACGCCAAAGCGGCGCTGGAGCTGACGCAGATTGACCTGCAAAACACCCGCATTGTGGCGCCGCGTGACGGCCAGCTCGGCCAGATCGCCGTGCGTCTCGGGGCCTACGTGACCGCCGGAACCCATCTCACCACCCTGGTGCCGCCGCAGCACTGGGTCATCGCCAACATTAAAGAGACCCAGCTCGCGGAGCTGCGCGTCGGCCAGCCGGTGAAGTTCACCGTTGATGCCCTGAACAACAAGGCGTTTCAGGGCCGCGTGGAGAGCATCTCTCCGGCGACCGGGGTTGAATTCAGCGCGATTACACCGGATAACGCCACCGGGAACTTTGTCAAAATTGCCCAGCGTATTCCGGTGCGTATTGAGGTACTCGGTAAGCCAGAAGATTCCGCGCTGCTGCGTCCGGGTATGTCGGTGCAGGTAACCATTGATACGCGGGAGGCGAAGCAATGATCCTTCGCCCGATAGCCGCGCTGGTGGTGGCGGTCATGCTGGCCGGATGCCAGTCCGTTGACGTCAAACCGGCGCAGCCGACGCTGCACATCCCCACCCAGTGGCGCACCGTCTCCGGCCCTGCCAGCCCGACGGAGCAGCTCTGGTGGCGTAATTTCCATGACAACCACCTGAACCGCTATGTGGATCAGGCGCTACAGCATAACAGCGACGTGCTGATCGCCCGCGAACGGATAAACGAGTATCAGGCGCGGGTCTATGCGGCCGACGGCAGCCTGTTTCCCTCCCTCGACGCGGGCGTAACCGGGACGCGCGCCCGTTCACAATCCGCTGCGACCGGGCTGCCGGTTTACGGCACAGTGTACAAAGGGAGCCTGACGGCAAGCTATGACGTGGATATCTGGGGAGTCAACCGCAGCACCTCGCGCGCTGCCGAAGCTACGCTGGCGGCGCAAAAAGCCGCCGCCGCGGCTGCGGATTTGACCGTCGCCTCGTCTGTGGCATCCGGGTATGTCACCCTGCTCTCGCTTGACGAGCAGCTGCGGGTGACCGAGTCCACGCTGAAATCGCGCGAAGAGGCGTTTAACCTTGCGAAGCGTCAGTTTGAGACGGGCTACAGCTCGCGCCTGGAGCTGATGCAGTCGGATTCCGAACTTCGCTCAACGCGGGCGCAGGTGCCCGTGCTGCAGCACCAGATTGCACAGCAGGAGAATGCCCTCAGCCTGCTGCTGGGAAGCAACCCGGGCGACGTGGCGCGCAGTGAAACCTTTGCAGCACTGACGCCGCTGACGCTGCCGTCGCAGCTGCCTTCTACGCTGCTGAACCGCCGCCCGGATATCGTTCAGGCCGAACGCCAGCTGGTGGCGGCGGATGCCTCGCTCGCGGCGTCGCGCGGCAGCCTGCTGCCGTCGATCAACCTGACCGCGACAGGATCGGTTCAGGATCGCACCCTTTCCGGCCTGCTGGACAACCCGCTTCAGCTCTGGAGCGTCGGAGGCAGTATTCTCGCCCCGCTGCTGAACCGCCAGGCGCTGAATGCGCAGGTGGATATTTCTCAGTCCCAGCGTAACCAGGCGCTGTACGCCTATGAAAAAACCGTGCGTAACGCGTTTGCCGAAGTGAACAACAGCCTTGATGCGATAAGTCGCTATCAGGAACAGCTGACGGAGCTGCTTGCCCAGCAGGATGTGGCCCAGGAGACGCTGCGCATTGCGCAGAATCGCTATCGCAACGGCTACTCCTCCTATCTGGACGTGCTGGACGCGCAGCGCACGCTGTTCTCGGTCCAGACCAGCGTCGTGCAGGTGAAAAACAACCTGCTGCTGGCGCAGATTGATTTGTATAAAGCGCTGGGCGGCGGCTGGGTCAATGTCTGAAGGCGCTTAACGGGCCTGGATTTCGTGACGTAGGCCGGGTAAGGCGCAGCCGCCGCCCGGCGATTACCCCTCAGGAGACAATCTATGCAACAACAGTGGTCTGCAGTTGATAATTTCATGATTTCGTCACTTATTCCTGACGATGACGTACTGAATCAGGTGCTGGAAAACAACAAACGCGCCGGGCTGCCTGAACATGATGTCGCGGCCAATCAGGGGCAGCTGCTGGCGCTGTTCGTGCGCATGACGCAGGCAAGACGCATTCTTGAGATCGGGACGCTGGGTGCCTACAGCTCAATCTGGATGGCGCGCGCGCTGCCGCCGGACGGTAAGCTGATTACGCTCGAGGCCGATCCCACGCATGCCCGCGTTGCGCGCGAGAATATTCAGCTTGCGGGGTTAAACGAACGCATTGAATTAATTGAAGGCCCGGCGCTGAGCTCGCTGGAGAATTTCGGCGAGGTTCCGCCGTTCGACCTGATCTTTATTGATGCCGATAAGCCGAACAATCCCGGCTATCTGGAATGGGCGCTGCACTACTCCCGCCCCGGTACGGTAATTATCGGCGATAACGTGGTCCGTGATGGCGAAGTCATTAACGGTCAAAGCGACGACGCGCGCGTGCTGGGCGTGCAGCGTTTTATTGAAATGATGGGAGATAACCCGCGCTTAACCGCCACCGCGCTGCAAACGGTGGGGATTAAGGGATGGGATGGGTTTACGCTGGCGATTGTAGAACGATAACCAGCCGGGTGGCGGCTTTGCCTTACCCGGCCTACATTTCGCACTCGTAGGCCCGGTAAGCGCAGCGCCACCGGGCAAGGGTTTAACCGGAAATCTGCTCCATCGCCTGCAGAATACGCTTATCCGAAATCGGATACGGCGTACCGAGCTGCTGGGCAAAGAAGCTGACGCGCAGCTCCTCGATCATCCAGCGGATCGCCTGCACGTCTTCATCGTCGCGGCGCGCTGGCGGCAGCTTGTTCAGCCACTGCTGCCACGCCTGCTGCACGCTCTCCACTTTCAGCATCTGCGCGCGGTCGCGGTGCGGGTCGATAGCCATCTTCTCCAGCCGTTTTTCAACCGCCTGCAAATAGCGCAGCGTATCGCCAAGACGGCTAAAGCCGTTGCCGGTGACAAAGCCGCGGTAAACCAGCCCCGCCATCTGCGCCTTCACGTCCGACAGACCCAGCGCCATGGTCATATCCACGCGCCCTTTCAGACGCTTGTTGATGTTGAACACGGTGGTGAGGATCTGCTCGACCTGTTTGGCAATCTCCACCACGGTGTCGTTCAGCTCCGCGCGCACCTTTTCATGCAGCTGAGCAAAGCCCTCTTCCGTCCAGACCGGGCCGCCCGCCTCGTGAATGAGTTTGTCCACGCCGCAGGAGATGCAGTCGTCAATCAGATCCAGCACTTTGCCGTACGGGTTAAAGTAGAGACCCAGCTTGGCCTTGTTCGGCAGCTTCTCGTGCAGATACTTGATCGGCGACGGGATGTTGAGCAGCAGCAGGCGACGCAGCCCGCGCCACATCATCTGCTGCTGTTCCTGCGGGTTATCAAACAGTTTGATCGCCACGCTGTCGCGCTCGTCCACCAGCGCCGGCCAGGCTTTCACCTTATAGTTGCCGCGCTTCTGCTCGTAGCTTTCCGGAAGCTGGCCAAAGCTCCAGATATGCAGCCCGCTCTGCTCGATGCCGTCGTCGGCCACCGCAGAGAGCGTCTCCTGGACTTTGCCTTTCAGCGCCTCTTTCAGCTCGCTCAGAGAACGCCCTTCCAGCAGCTTTTTGTTTTTATCGTCCACCACGCGGAAGGTGATTTTCAGGTGATCGGGCACCTGATCCCAGTTCCAGTCGTCGCGGTCGATGGTGTTGCCGGTCATGCGGCGGAACTCGCGCTCCAGCGCGTCCAGCAGCGGCAGCTCCAGCGGCGTGACGCGGCCCAAAAACGCTTCCGCGTAGTTTGGCGCAGGCACAAAGTTGCGGCGCACCGGTTTCGGCAGGGATTTGATCAGCGCAATCACCAGCTCGCGGCGCAGGCCGAGGATTTGCCACTCGAAACCGCTCTCGTCGACCTGGTTTAACAGCGGCAGCGGAATGTGCACCGTCACACCATCGGCATCCGCGCCCGGCTCAAACTGATAGGTCAGACGCAGCTTGAGGTTGCCCTGATGCCAGAAGTTCGGGTAGTCGAGCTTGCTGACCGACTCCGCCCCCTCTTTAATCAGCATGCTCTTTTCGAAGTTGAGCAGGTCCGGCGTCTCTTTGCTGGCCTTCTTCCACCAGCTGTCGAAGTGGCGGGCGGAAATCACATCGTGGCTGATGCGCTGGTCGTAAAACTCGAACAGCGCTTCATCGTCCACCAGAATGTCGCGGCGGCGGGACTTGTGCTCAAGTTCCTCCACTTCCGCGCGCAGCTTCAGGTTTTCGCGGAAGAAGGCGTGGCGCGTCTGCCAGTCTCCCTCCACCAGCGCGTGACGGATAAACAGCTCGCGGCTGAGCGCCGGATCGATCTGGCTGTAGTTGACCTTGCGCGCGGCGACCACCGGCAGGCCGTAAACGGTCACTTTTTCGGTCGCCATCACCGCGCCCTGCGCGCGCTCCCAGTGCGGTTCACTGTACGAGCGCTTAAGCAAATGCTGCGCCACCGGCTCCACCCATTCCGGATCGATACGGGCGGCAATGCGTCCCCACAGGCGGCTGGTTTCCACCAGCTCGGCAACCATGGTCCACTTCGGCGGCTTCTTGAACAGGCCAGAACCCGGGAAGATGGCGAAACGGGCGTTGCGCGCGCCGGTATACTCCTGCTTCTCGGCGTCCTTCATCCCAATGTGGGACAGCAGGCCGGTCAGCAGCGCGATATGGATTTCGCGGTACTCCGCCGGTTCGCTGTTCACCGGAATGCCCAGCTCTTTCACCACCTGGCGAAGCTGGGTATAGATATCCTGCCACTCGCGCACGCGCAGGTAGTTGAGGAAATCCACCCGGCACTGGCGGCGGAACTGGTTCGAAGAGAGCGCCTTCTGCTGCTCGCCGAGGTAGTTCCACAGGTTCACGAAGGCGAGGAAATCGGACTCTTTGTCGTGGAAGCGACGGTGCTTTTCGTCCGAGGCCTGCTGTTTGTCCATCGGACGCTCGCGCGGATCCTGAATGGAGAGCGCCGAGGTAATGATCATCGCCTCGCGCACGCAGCCGTGCTTTTGCGCTTCCAGCACCATACGCGCCAGGCGCGGGTCGACCGGGAGCTGGCTGAGCTGGCGGCCCAGCGGCGTCAGCTTATAGACCGTCGCCTGCTCGTCGGTGGTAATCGCCCCGAGCTCTTCCAGAAGACGCACGCCGTCCTGAATGTTGCGCTTATCCGGCGCTTCGACGAACGGAAACGCCGCGATGTCGCCCAGCCCCAGGGCGGTCATTTGCAGGATAACGGACGCCAGATTGGTGCGCAGAATTTCCGGGTCGGTGAACTCCGGGCGCGACAGGAAATCGTCTTCGGAATAGAGACGAATACAGATCCCTTCCGACACGCGGCCGCAGCGGCCTTTACGCTGGTTGGCCGATGCCTGAGAGACCGGCTCAATCGGCAGCCGCTGGACCTTGGTGCGGTAGCTGTAGCGGCTGATGCGCGCCGTGCCCGGGTCGATCACGTATTTGATGCCCGGCACGGTCAGCGAGGTTTCCGCCACGTTGGTCGCCAGGACGATGCGGCGTCCGCTGTGCGGCTGGAAGACGCGGTTCTGTTCGCTGTTGGACAGGCGGGCATACAGCGGCAGGATCTCGGTGTGGCGCAGGTCGCGCTTGCTGAGCGCATCGGCAGTATCGCGGATTTCGCGTTCGCCGCTCATGAAGATCAGGATGTCGCCCGCGCTTTCGTTACCCAGCTCGTCAACGGCGTCGAAGATGGCCTGCAGCTGGTCGCGCTCGGTATCATCCGCCTCTTCCACAATCGGGCGATAGCGCACTTCAACCGGATACGTCCGTCCAGACACCTCAATAATCGGCGCATTGTTGAAGTGCTTCGAGAAGCGTTCCGGGTCGATGGTCGCGGAGGTAATGATAACTTTCAGATCCGGGCGACGCGGCAGCAGCTCTTTCAGGTAGCCGAGCAGGAAGTCGATGTTCAGGCTGCGCTCGTGCGCTTCGTCAATGATGATGGTGTCGTACTGCATCAGCAGGCGATCCTGCTGAATTTCCGCCAGCAGAATACCGTCGGTCATCAGCTTGACCATGGTGTTATCGCTCACGTGGTCGCTGAAGCGCACCTTGTAGCCGATGCAGCCGCCCGGCTCCGTTTGCAGCTCTTCGGCAATACGGTTGGCAACGGTGCGCGCCGCCAGACGACGCGGCTGGGTATGGCCAATCAGGCCTTTTATCCCGCGGCCCAGCTCCATACAGATTTTCGGCAGCTGGGTGGTTTTCCCCGAACCGGTTTCACCCGCGACAATCACCACCTGGTGGTCGCGTACGGCCTCAAGAATGTCCTGTTTCTTCTGGCTGACGGGCAGGTTTTCCGGGTAGGTAATCGCCGGGCGCGCAGCTTCGCGCAGCACAACCTTCCCTGCAGCCTGTTCAATCTCTTTCGCCATCTCCTGGTAAATGGCCTGTTGAGCATCAGGATTTTTAACCTTCTTGACGCCGTGCAGACGGCGGGCGAAGCGCTGTTTGTCGCGCAGCGTCAGAGAATCGAGCTGTTGCAGGAGCATCGGGAAGGTGAATTTTTGTTGATCTGTCATAGCGTTAAAGGGCAGTACACGCCCTGATAAACTCTCTTTTTAATGATTGCTATAGAGTACCACACTGACGCCTTTCGTGCCTTATTCAAAAAATTCGAACATAGGCTTCGATATATTGCGCTATCTCTGTGGCAGGATTGTGAATAGAGTGTCAACAAGCAACGGGGCAACCCCCTTCAATCAAATGCAACAACAGGAATCACCCATGAGCAAAGTATTAGTTTTGAAATCCAGTATTCTGGCAGGGTACTCTCAGTCTGGTCAGCTGTCTGATTACTTCGTTGAACAGTGGCGTGAACAGCATTCTGCTGACGAAATCACCGTGCGTGACCTGGCTGCAAACCCCATTCCTGTGCTCGATGGCGAGCTGGTTGGCGCGCTGCGCCCAAGCGATGCGCCGCTGAGCCCGCGTCAGCAGGAAGCGCTGGCCCTGTCCGACGAGCTGATTGCTGAGCTGCAGGCGCATGACGTCATCGTCATCAACGCCCCAATGTACAACTTCACCATCCCAACCCAGCTGAAGAACTACTTCGACCTGGTGGCGCGTGCTGGCGTAACCTTCCGTTACACCGAGAACGGCCCTGAAGGTCTGGTAAAAGGCAAACGCGCTATCGTGCTGACCAGCCGCGGCGGTATCCATAAAGATACCCCAACCGACCTGGTTGCGCCGTACCTGAGCCTGTTCCTGGGCTTCATCGGCATCACTGACGTGAACTTCGTGTTCGCGGAAGGCATCGCTTACGGTCCGGAAGTGGCGACCAAAGCGCAGACCGACGCAAAAGCCGCCATCGACAGCCTGGTAGCCGCGTAAGATTTCCCCCTCTCACCGCCCGGTGGGAGGGTTTTTCTTTTCTCCCGCATTTCGTTATCATCCGCTCCCACTCTCCAGCCGGGCGGCCTGATGTCTGCGATCATTGATTCTTTTATTGTTCCACCGTGTCACGATGACATTCAGATCCTCTGGCAGGATGAACATCTGCTGCTGATCGACAAGCCTTCCGGCCTGCTCAGCCTCTCGGGCAAAAATCCGCAAAACCTTGATTCCGTCCATTATCGTCTGGTTCAGACGTTCCCGGGCTGCACGCTGGTGCACCGTCTGGATTTTGGCACGTCCGGGCTGATGGTGGTTGCGCGCAATAAGGCCATCAACGCGGCGCTGTGCCAGCAGTTCAGCCAGCGCAGCGTGGAGAAAGTCTACAGCGCCCTGCTTTGCGGCCACGTGGAAAATGATGAAGGGGTTATTGATGCGCCGATTGCCAAAGACCCGGCGCTGTTTCCGCTGATGTCGATCTGCGCCACCACCGGTAAACCCGCCCGCTCCCGCTACCAGGTCGTGGAACGGTTTTATCAGGGGGCGGGATTACCGTTAACGCGGGTGAAACTGATCCCGGAGACCGGGCGAACCCATCAGCTGCGTATTCACTGCCAGCAGCTGGGACACCCGATTCTGGGTTGCGACCTGTATGGCGGTCTTGATGCGCCGGGCGCTGAAGACGCGCCCCGGCTGATGCTGCATGCCAGCGAGCTGAATTTTATTCATCCCGTGAGCGGCGAGCCGGTTAACGCCCGCCACGCCGCCCCGTTCTGAATGTGGTTTACCACATCAAATCGTCAGGGATTTTGAAGTCCGCGTACGGATCGTCTTCGTCCTGCTCTTCCTGACTGAGCGCGCTGTTTAACACGATGCTGTCGGCATCGCGCTGGGCAATTTTATCGGCCACTACCGCCGGGATAATCGCGTATTCACAGTCGCCGCTGGCGTTGATGACCAAGCGGGCAATCGCCAGACGGCCGTTGATCAGCTGAGCCTGGGTTTGCTTGTCCACCTCGATTTTTTTGATCAGATTACGGTCGGTGAAGTTAAAGGTAATGTTGCCCCTTGAGACGGTGATGCGGTTCATCTCGATCAGCTGCTTCACCTGCGCCTTAAACTCTTTCGCCAGCACGGCCTGCTTCTGCTGCTCGCTCAGCAGCTTGTCACGCTCGATCTGCGCCTTCTTGTTCTCTTCTACCGCTTCCCGAGCCTCACGCGCCTGAACGCGTGATTTCTTTGCCGTGCGCTGCACTTTCGCCGCTTTCTTGCTGCTGACGAGGCCCGCTTTCAGCATCTGCTCTTGTAAGGTGAGTTTTGTCATGATTATTTCTAAACCGGTTGGAAATTTTGGGGATTATAGCGGGAATTGCGGAAAGAGTGCGACATTAGCAGATGAAGCGTTACACATCCTGGCTGGGCGCCATATATCGCATCCAGGATCCTGATTGATAAAGATTAGCAGTAAAATCGTGACACTACGGTTTTTGTAATGCTGGTTTTGACCACGCATCACCATACTTAATCATGCCATCCAGGTAGTGCCATTCAATACTGTTGAAGCGTAACTTCAGGGTCTCGACCATGTTATGATGATTTGAACCAGGTATATATGTGTGATTGGCATTCACTGACATGATGACAACACTCTCCATAGATATCCGATAAACTTCACGTTCAATCCCTGCATCGTTTGTCTCATAGTAGCGAATGACCGCTTTTTGCAGACGTCTCCCGTCGCAAACATACACTGCGAACAGGGGTGAAAGTTTATCCAGCTGTTTGTGTATGATAAAAGGTTCGTGTTGTCTGGTACCCCCCATTCTACCGGTATGAGGATCGACTGGCTGGCTAATGCCGTAGCTGCTGCTCATGACTTCAACCGCACCCTCTCGACCTAACGCGAGACATTCTCCTTTTAACTGCATTCCGTTTTCATCATAAAGAAACAGGTATGCGGGTAATGACATGCTACTTTCTCCCTAAGTCGAGTATATTGCCTTGGTTATCGATTATAAAAGTATAATAAAAATTCTTTTTATTTAACGTATAATGTGCCCCATAGACAGTACCTTTAGTTAAGTTCACGTTAAAACATGTGTTCGGATATGATAATGCTAAAAAGTCTCCCTTTAATAACTCAGAATAATCTTTGCCGTTTGATGCCAGTACATAACGACTAAGGATATCTTTTTTATCGACTGTAAAGCATACCAGACCATCATAAACGTAGATAGATTGTCTTTCCCCAGACGCAGCGCCTTCTTTTCCTTTACCCGGACACCCCGTCAGAAAAATGGCAGACAGCAACAGTGATATATATCTCAACCGGGAAACCCCTCTAAAATACGTTCATACTTTTTAATCAATATCGTTACTGGTTCAGCAGGATCATAGTTTCTATAATCAAAGAGATGACTATTACCCCAAAAACCATAGCTTTTTAATAACCAGTAATCACTGACAATCGAAGCTTGTTGCTCTAGTCCGTACTCCAGTAAGTTAGTCTTATCAAGACTGTACGTATAATCAGCAGCCCAGGAGAAAGCACCACGCATACGCACCCACATACCACGTTGATGCTGCCAGACATGCATCATTTCATGCATAAAAAGATGTTGAGCATCAGTCACTGGGTGGCTAACAGGCATAGAAAAGTCATGTTCATATTTTTCAGACCTGAACCACATTTCTCCATCAGGACTCATTGCCTGGCCAGGGTTTTGAAGATTAAAAGGCAGATAACTTTCAAGGTGAATCCATACTTTATGATAGTAAATACTATACCCAAAGAGCGAACTCGCTAAATTTATTTCTCCAAGCCTGAGGCGTCGAAGTCCCCCTTCGCGAATCACTGGCCAACTGATGGAGTTTGGATAGTACACAATGGTATCCTCAGAATTTTACTCGTCGGGCAAATGCTACACGCTTAAATAGTTATGAGATAGCAAGAAATCATGTTTAAGATCGCAAAATAAATAAAACCACAAACAACTCAACATTGCTGACAATACATATAAAATTCACACCAAAAATATTTCTATAAAATTAAATAAGCAACATCAATTAATCGTAACTGCGGGGTTAATAGATTGCTTTCTTTCAGATGCATAATTACGGTGTAATACACCATATTTTCCGTATTAGCCTTTACAGCAATGCGTAAAACTTTTTAAACAGTCGCCACCCGCGCTACTCTTCTTTTCGTATCTAAACATGAAAATGCCTCATGTTGCATTGAAATTAAGTCACTTCCCCTGCGCCACGGGCTCAGGCATAAATTATGCATTGGTAACTTCTTAGCAACATGAACTTAGGATGCATAACCACAATGAGCAAAGCTTTCACATATACCCTTAAGCGCAGTTGCTTCGATGAGAATTACAACCCGTCAGAAAATACGCGTACGACCACCAACTTCGCCAACCTGGCGCGCGGGGAAAAACGTCAGGAGAATCTGCGCAATACCCTGGTGATGATCAACAACCGCTTTAACGCCTTAGCGCGCTGGGATAACCCAAATGCCGATCGCTATGCTGTTGAACTTGAAATCATCTCTGTCGATTTGAATATTGGCGCGGAAAAGCCGTTCCCGGCCATTGAGATACTGCAAACCACCATTGTCGACAAGAAAAACAACCAGCGTATCCCTGGCATCGTCGGGAATAACTTCTCGTCTTACGTGCGGGATTATGATTTCAGCGTGCTGCTGCTGGAGCACAACAAGAACCAGCAGCATTTCAGCATTCCGGAAAAATTTGGCGAACTGCACGGCAATATCTTCCGCCATTTTGTGAATTCACCTGAATACAAAGAGAACTTCACAAAAGGACCGGTGATTTGCCTGAGCGTCTCCAGCAAAGATACCTATCGCCGCACCGGTAACCAGCACCCCGTGCTGGGCGTTGAGTACCAGCCGGATGGCGAATCGCTTACGGAGCAGTACTTCGCGAAGATGGGCCTGAGCGTGCGCTACTTCATGCCGGAACACAGCGTGGCGCCGTTCGCGTTCTTCTTTACCGGGGATTTGCTGAGTGATTACACCGACCTCGAACTGATCGCCACCATCAGCACGATGGAGACGTTCCAGAAGATCTATCGCCCGGAAATTTATAACGCCAACTCGGCGGCGGGGCTGTGCTACCGACCGGATTTGAACCAGCAGGATCACTCCTTAACCAAAATTGTGTATGACCGGGAAGAGCGAAGCCGTCTGGCGATTGAACAGGGTCGGTTTACCGAAGAGTACTTTATTAAGCCTTACAAACACATTCTTGAGCAGTGGTCTGATAACTACACGCTTTAATACATTAAAAAAGGTCTTTTATTATGAAAACATTGCTCCCGACTTCAACGGCTGGCAGCCTGCCAAAGCCGACCTGGCTTGCGCAACCTGAGACGCTTTGGTCACCGTGGAAGTTACAGGATCAGGAACTGCTGGCAGGCAAGCAGGATGCGCTGCGCCTGTCTCTGGATGAGCAGATCCGCGCGGGAATCGATATCGTCAGCGACGGGGAACAGACCCGCCAGCACTTCGTCACCACCTTTATTGAACACCTGAGCGGCGTCGATTTTGAGAACCGCCAGACGGTGCGCATTCGTAACCGCTATGACGCCAGCGTGCCGACCGTGGTTTCCGCGGTTGCGCGTCAGAAACCGGTCTTCGTCGACGATGCAAAGTACCTGCGCCAGCTCACGGACAAGCCGATCAAATGGGCCCTGCCGGGGCCGATGACCATGATCGACACCCTGTATGACGCGCACTATAAAAGCCGCGAAAAGCTGGCCTGGGAATTCGCCAAAATCCTCAACCAGGAAGCGCGAGAGCTAGAGGCCGCAGGCGTGGACATTATCCAGTTCGATGAACCGGCGTTTAACGTCTTTTTTGATGAGGTCAACGACTGGGGCATCGCCGCGCTGGAGCGCGCCATTGAAGGGCTGAAGTGCGAAACCGCGGTCCACATCTGCTACGGCTACGGCATCAAGGCCAATACCGACTGGAAAAAGACACTCGGCTCGGAGTGGCGACAGTACGAAGAGGCCTTCCCTAAGCTGCAGACCTCTAACATCGACATCATCTCCCTGGAGTGCCACAACTCCCGCGTGCCGATGGATCTGCTGGAGCTGATCCGCGGTAAAAAAGTGATGGTTGGGGCGATCGACGTGGCAACCAACACGGTTGAAACGCCGGAGGAAGTGGCCGATACGCTGCGAAAAGCGCTGCAGTTTGTCGACGCCGACAAGCTGTACCCGTCAACCAACTGCGGCATGGCGCCCCTCTCCCGTCAGGTTGCCAACGGCAAGCTTAAAGCACTCAGCGCTGGCGCAGAAATTATCCGCCGGGAGCTTGGCGCGTAATCCCCTTACGCTGCCAGTACGGCGGCGTACCAAAGCGCTCGACGTAATAATCAATCACCGCCCTGACGTTCAGGGGCGGATGTCGGGCATCAGGGTAGATCGCCGCGATAGCCTGTTGTTCCGTAGTGATGGCGCACTCCAGCGCGGGCAGGAGCGGAATCAGCTCACCGCGCTGGAGCGGCTCGCTCACCAGCCAGTCCGGAAACAGCACAATCCCCATCCCGCAAAGCGCCGCAGCCAGCAACGCTTCCGCATTATTCGAGGTCATCAATGGCGTCACGGGATAGTGTGTCCACGCCTCGCCCGCCCTGCGCAACAGCCAGCGGTTAGGCCCTGACGATCCGCGATACACCAGGCAATGATGGCGGTTCAGATCGTCCGGCACTTCTGGCGCACCGTGTTTACGCACGTAGTCTGGCGACGCGGCCAGATGGTACACCTGCTGCCCAAACACCCGCGCGCGAAACGACGAGTCCGTCAGCACGCCAATGCGGAAGATAAGGTCTGCCGCATCCCGGTGGGGGTCGATAAAATCATCGGTCAGCGTCAGCTCTACGCTCAGGCGAGGATAGCGTGCCGACAGGCCGGGAAGTCCTGGGGCTATGTGCTTCTGGCCGAAAAACACCGGTCCGTTAATGCGGATCGCACCGGACGGCTCCACCGCACGCGCGTCCAGCTCCCGGCGCGCCTCTTCAAGATTCTCCGCCATCGACCGGGCGTAGCGAATAAACAGATGACCGCTTTCCGTGGGAATGACGGCCCGCGTATTGCGATAGAAAAGCTGCTGCCCGAGCGCATCCTCGAGCTGGTGGATCACGCGCGATATCTGCGAGGCCGATATCCCCTGCCGCCGCGCCACGACGGAGAAGTTCTGCGCTTCATACACGTCGATAAAGATCAGCAGCGCGCGGATGTTGATGTTGCTGGCGTCAATCATTAATGCATATCCTGCAAAGGTGTTTGCAGCATTATGGCATTTTTCTCATTGCACAACCCACGTAATCTTCTTCGCCTGAAAACGGAGGAAGAAGAATGCAGTTGGTTTTGATTTTACTGGTGATTGCTGGTGGGATGGGCCTCTCCGTCGAGGCGGGACTGCTGGGCCCCCTGGGGGGAAAAGTCGGGGATTTATGGGCGACGTTCAGCATTTTTGGCGTCGGCGCCGCGCTGACGTTTCTGCTGATGCTGTTTTTCAGCCCGCGCAACAGCCCGTCGTTTTTCGCACAGCCCGGCTGGCAGCTCCTCGGCGGGGTGCTGGGTCCGATCTACGTCGTCATACTGACGCTTGCCACGCCGACTATCGGCATCGCGCTGACGATGATTGGCATTCTGGCAGGTCAGGTTTTTAAAAGCCTGATCATTGACCACTTTGGCCTGCTGGGTACGCCGCACAGGAAGATAAACGCAAGACGCATCGTGGCGCTGGTTTTTATTATTGCCGCACTGGTACTGGTCGCAAAGGGGTAAACACATGACACTGATGATGATAATTCTGGCCATCTGCGGCGGCGCGACGCTGAGCATACAGGCCGCAATTAATGGGCAGCTCGGCAGCAGCGTGGGCGTTTTCAAGAGCGCGTTTCTAACGTTTTCCGTCGGCGCGCTGGTGACCGCCCTGCTCATTTTCTTCTTTGAGCCTAAGCAGGCGGTCACGCTGCTGGACGTGCCGAAATGGCAGCTCCTCGGGGCGATGTTTGGCGTGCCCTATATCGTGATAATGGTGCTCGCCGTCCAGCGGATCGGCACCGCTGTCGCCACGGTGGCGGTGATATTCGGCCAGCTCGGCATGAGTATGCTGATTGATAACTTTGGCTGGCTGGGCAATCCCGCCATTTCGTTTTCACCGAGCCGTCTGAGCGCGGTGGTATGCCTGGGGATTGCCCTGTACTTCATCTACTCCAGCAGCAAAACCGGCAGCGTCCGCGACTAAGCTGAGGTCTTACGGATAAAGAACAGCGTCACCGTGGCGACGGTGACGCCCAGTTTCTTCATCTCGGTTTTATTAAACAGATGGTTCTCATCCTGCAGGTACATCCAGTCGTCAAAGTTCAGTAGCCAGGTGCTGCCGTTGGCCTTCACGTTCATGCTGTAATGCCAGTTGAACGCGTTGCCTGCGGCCTGCCCCGTTGCTACCCCTTCAATATCCCCCGCCGTGCCTTCGTAGCGATCGTTCCCCACGCGCCGGATATGCCAGACCCGCTGCTGCTTCTCGCCGTCGTCGTAAACGAAGTGCTCGTTCAGCGTCAGCGTATCGCCGATAACGTCCCCGGCAATCTCAACGTGAAAGCGGCGGATCTGCTTGCCGCTGCGATCCTGTACCATCCCCCACGCTTCGGTTTTGCCCTGGAAGTAATGGAAGATATCCAGCCGCGGCTGCTGCTGGCGATACTCGGTCACCTCCGTGCTACAGCCTGCCAGCAGCATCGTCAATGCCAGCGCCATCATCAGGATACGTTTCATTTTTGGCCTCCGATTAACTGCTGACGCAGCTCAGGGTATTGCGTACGAGGGTCGAGCCAGATGGCCAGGAAGCGGGTGCTGAACGCTTCTGACTGACGCGGTCCGAGTGGAATAAAGGCTTTTTGCGCCGCTGACGCGCGATACCAGAACTGCCCCTGCCCGTCGTCGAGCACAAACGCCAGCTGTGCGCCCGGCTGGACATCCGGCCACAGAGAGCGGAGCATCTGTAACCAGGCTTCACTTCGGGGTTCCCGTTGCAGGATCCCCTGCGCCTGCCACTGGTCGCGGGTCGCCTCGACCAGCTCATCGCGATCGATATCGCGCGCATAGGTAATAATCAGCGCCTGATCCTGGTTCTCCCGACCGTAACGCCCGTCCGGCGTACGCAGCTGGGAGGTATAGACGGTGAACGGCCCCCAGGTGAGCGTGGCATCACCCACCTTCCGCCAGGCCAGCCAGTCGGCGGCCTGAGCAACAGGAACAACCAGCGTCAGACAAAGCAACAAAACCGCAGCTCTCATTTTTGTCTCCCCATCAGCAGGTGGAAAAACAGCATCAACACCAGCCAGCCCGGCGCCATCCAGCTGACGACGATAAAGGTCGGCTCCAGAAACGTGATGGCACCCAGCCGCTCGCCAATCAGGTACGCCACCGGCCCTCCCACGGCGGCCAGCAGGGTGAGCAGCCAGCCGGGCAACGTGGTGGTGCGCGTAAGCTGCGTCCAGACGGTGGCGAACATCAGCCATAATGCCACCATCCATAGCGGCATCAGGGCATCACCCGTGAAGGCGATCAGCCCCGTCAGCGCCCAGAGCGTATCCAGCAAACTGCCCGCCGCGGCCAGCCCAATGGCGTAAAAACGGTATACAGACGGCAAGAGCAGGCACGCCAGGATCGCCAGCCCGAGCCAGATAATCAGGCCCTGTTCGCGAAAGAGCACCACCAGCGCCCAGTAGAGATCGAACGCGACGGCCAGCAGGAAGACCTGAAGATATCGTCTCATACGCGCTCTGCGGTCAGCTGCACCACGCTGATGGTGCGGGCGTTAAACCCGGCTTCACAGTAGCCAAAGTAATAAAGCCACATGCGGCGGAACCGCTCATCAAAGCCGAGCTTTTCAATCTCCTGCCAGGCGTGGACAAAGCGCTGCCGCCAGTGCGCCAGCGTGCGGGCGTAGTCCGGCCCCATGTCGAAGAGATTGCGCACCACGAAATCGGTGTGGCGCGTCATCAGCTCGTTCATCGCGGTGATGCTCGGCAGGAAGCCGCCCGGGAAAATGTAGCGCTGAATAAAATCGACGCTTTTGCTGTAGTCGCGATAGCGCTGGTCCTGAATGGTGATGGCCTGAATCGCCATTCGTCCCCCCGGGCGCAGCCGCGCCTGACAGGTCCGGAAGAATGTAGGCAGATAGCGTTGGCCGACGGCTTCAATCATCTCTATTGAGACCAGCTTGTCGTACTGCCCGGTGAGGTCGCGATAGTCGCAGAGCAGCACCTCAACACGATCCTGCAACCCGGCGCGGGCGATCCGCTCGGTTGCCCAGACGTATTGCTCCTGCGACAGCGTGGTGGTCGTCACCCGACAGCCATAATGACGGGCCGCGTATTCCGCCATCGCCCCCCAGCCGGTGCCGATTTCCAGCAGGTGGTCGGCCTCGCTAAGCGCCAGCTGGTCGCACAGGCGCGCCATTTTGGCCTGCTGAGCCGTTGTGAGATCCTGCTCGTCTGCGGTAAAGAGCGCGCTGGAGTAAAGCAGTTCCCTGTCCAGAAAATGGGCATAGAAGGTGTTGCCCAGGTCGTAATGGGCGGCAATATTTTCACGCGCCTGCGCGCGGGAGTTACGCCGCGTCCAGTGGCGCAAACGCTCCAGCGGTCGGCCAAGCAGCCGGAACCCTTTCTCAAGACGGCCAAGCACCTCGCCGTTGAGGGCCAGGATTTGCAGAAGCGGCGTGAGCTGCGCGGTTTCCCATTCGCCGTCCATCCAGGCTTCAGCGGCGGCAAGGCTCCCGCCCGTTAAGACGCGCCAGTAGACGGCGGGCGTGAGGATCTGCACGTCGGCGTGCAGCGCGGAGGATGTCTCGCCAAAATGGAAGGTCTGCGCCCCTTCACGCAGGGTGAGCGAACCACCGCGGATGCCGCTTAACAGACGAAACAGCAGCCATCGCGCGAGGCGGACGTTGCGCGGGATATCGGGTTCTAACGCAAAGACGGGATCGGTCATGAGCGTTCACTCCTGCTGACGGGATGGTTATACAGCGGCACGCGCTTGAGCCACAGCCTCAGCGCCTGCCAGTAAATGGCGAAAACGGTTTTCAGGGTCATAAGCGGGATGCGCAGCAGCAGCGCGCGCAGTGCCGGACGGGTCAGCGGCTCCCGGCGCAGGGCGAGCGTGGCGTCGAACACCTTCGCTTCCTGATGATTTTCAATGTGCATATGCAGCGTGTTATCCGGATCGTTGAAGCGCCAGTGGTAGATCATGTCCATCGGGTTGAAGGGGGAAACGTGAAACGCTTTTTCCGTGGGCTGGGCATGTTGCCCGTCGACCGCGTAATAATGACGCTCGTTCCACGGCGTGTTGCGAACCTCCGCCAGTACCCAGCGCAGAGTCCCCTTCCCGTCATAGCAGTAGTAAAAGTTGACCGGGTTAAAATGAAACCCGAAATACCGCAACTGCGTCAGAAGCATGACCCGCCCGTCCGGCCGTTCCCCGGTCAGGCTCTCCAGCCTGCTGAGCACGTTCTCTTTGAGCGGCGTGCCGAGCGGATAGTCCGCGTCATGGAACGCGGCGGCGGCAAAGCGATTGCGGCGCACGCCGACGGACGCCAGCAGCGGCAGCTCATCAAGATCCAGCCAGGCCATAAAGACGCTGTAGCGAAATTCATGGGTTTTCGGCTGAAGGCGGCGGTGGCGCAATACGCCGTGATAGAGGCAGCTGTTCATCTCAGTTCCCCTCTCCGGCCGCTATCGCGTTGACCACGTCCAGCGCGCTGCGCACGCCGTCTTCATGAAAACCGTTGTACCAATAGGCTCCGCAGAACCAGCTCCGCTGGTGACCGTTGATCTCGCCGCGCCGCGCCTGCGCCCGCCAGCTTTGCGGGTTAAACAGCGGATGCTCATAAACGAAGCGTTGCAGAACGAAGCGCTCATCCACCGCCGCGTCCGGGTTAAGGGTGACGCAGAACAGCGGGCTGCCCGCAGGCAGCCCCTGCAGAATGTTCATGTTGTAGGTCACACAGGCGCTGGCCTGCTCCTGCGCGCTCAGCCGGTAATTCCAGCTCGCCCAGGCGCGCGGCCGCACCGGCAGCCAGCGCGGGTCGCTGTGCAACACCACCTCGTTGCGCTGCCAGCCGATATCGCCCAGCACCTCGCGCTCTGCGGAGGTCGGGTCGTCAAGCATCGCCAGAGCACTGCCGGAGTGGCAGGCAAATATCACCTGGTCGAAGGTATGGCTGCCGTTTTCAAGCTGGAGCGTGACCCCGTCCTCGTGGCGGCTCACCCGCTGCACCGGTGAATTGAGATGCAGCGTCAGCCGATCGCCCAGTTTGTCCAGCATCGCGCGGATATACTCTCGCGAGCCGCCCGGCACCACGTACCACTGCGGGCGATGGGTGATATCCAGCAGACCGTGGTTTTGGAAGAAACGTAAAAAAAGCGGCAGCGGGAAACGCTTCATCTCCTGCAGCGAGGATGACCAGATGGCGGCCCCCATCGGCAGAATATAGTGGCGCGCAAAAAACGGCGTAAAGCCGTGCTGGTCCAGAAACGTCTGCAGCGTGGCGTTCGGGTCCACTTCCCCGTCCAGCGCCTGTTTTGCCAGACGATTGAAGCGGACGATTTCACCGAGCAGCCGCCAGAATGTCGGATTGACAAGATTTCGGCGCTGGGCAAACAGCGACGTCAGGGTGTGGCCGTTGTATTCCAGCCCCGTCTCAGGGTTGTGTACTGAAAAGCTCATCTGGGTTTTTTGCCCGCTGATACCCAGCTCGCTGAGCAGGCCCATAAAGCGCGGATAGGTGCGGTCGTTGTAGACGATAAACCCGGTATCGATCGCGTATGTGCCCTGTGGCGTCGTCACGTCAACCGTTGCGGTATGGCCGCCCGGTGTGGATCCCGCTTCAAACAGGGTCACCTGATGGTGCCCGGCCAGTCGCCAGGCGCACGTCAGCCCGGCAATGCCGCTGCCGATAATTGCAATGTTCATGAACGCACCATCCTGCGCAGCAGCGTGCGCTGTATAAAAGCAGGCAGCCCTGAGAGCAGCCGCAAAATGAAGCCAAATCCGGCAGGAAACGCGATGTGCATTTTCCCGGCCGCCAGCCCGATACGGATCGCCTTCACCGCCTCATCGACGGTCACCCGACCCGGCATGGCAAAATCATTTTTTCGCGTCAGGGGCGTATCGACGAAGCCCGGAGAGACAACCGTGACGGTAATCCCTTTTGGCTCCCAGTCGAGGCGCAGGCTTTCGGCAAACCAGCTCAGCGCCGCTTTGGACGCACCGTAGGCCTCTGCGCGAGGGAAAGGTAGCCAGTGGGCCATCGAGCTCACCAGCACCACGCGGTTGCCTCGAACAAGCTGCGGCTGCAGCGCCTCAAGGCAGTTCACCGGCCCGAGGAAATTGGTGTTCATGACCCGCTCCACCAGCGCTGCATCCACCACGCCACCGTCGAGGTATTCGCAGGTACCGGCGCAGAGAATAATCAGATCGGCGTAGCTGCCGGTCAGCGCCTGTCGGCAGGCCTCCCGGTCCGTCATATCGAACAGTCGAACGGTGAGATTGGGGCAGGTCTGATGCAGCGCTTCCAGACGCGCCGGATCGCGCCCGCAGGCAATCACATGATAGCCGTCAGCGGAGAAGGATTTCGCCAGCCCGGCGCCAATGCCCGAACTTGCACCGGTAATCAGTACCGTCTTCATGATTTGACCCTCCGCTTCACGCCGCGTACCGCCCAGCCCAGCAGAGGAAGATGTTCGTAGATCATCTCTCCCGCATCGTAGTAGTCGCGCTGGTGGGTGATGAGATCGTTTTCCGTCTCCACCACCGAGCACCCCGGCAGATCGAGCGGTTCGCCTCCGGCAATGCGCGGATGCGACCAGTGCATCACCCAGGTGACAACAAATCGGTTCCCGCTGCAGAGCGGCGGGTCGATAGAAAAACGGCAGTTCTCGACGTTGGCCAGCAGATGGGTGAAATAGCGCTGAAGCGCAAAGATACCGTCGTGCTCGCCGAACGGATCGACAAGCGTGGCATTTGAATGGTAAAGCCCGACCAGCGCGGACGGCGGCTGGCTATCCAGTGCGGCGTAGTACTCAACAAACCGACTCACGACAGAGGGCAAAGTGCTCATGGGTCACATCCTGGCTGTAAACAACGTGGCGTAATCGCATACTTAAAACTTACACAATTAACGTTATTTGTCCAAGTTTGTGCAAATTTATTTTTTATTAACCATAAATATCAACAACTTGATAACTCAATCATTTAACGGTTTTGTAGGCCGGGTAAGGCGTAGCCGCCACCCGGCTTTCACTTTCAGGTTATCCTTAAGGCAAATTCAGCGGTCATCCTCCAGGCTTATCCTTTTTATTCATAAGGATGCCTGACATGAAACGTTTCTTTCTCTCCCTCTTCTCAAGCCCGGAATCCTTACTGCAGGTGATGAGTCAGCAGGAAATTATTGAAGCCGTGGAAGATGGCGACCGCATCATTATCGACCAGGACGGGAACGCCTCGGTGAACTACAAGAGCAACGAGGTGCGGCAGGACTTTCTGCGTCACGTTAACGCGCTGAAGAGGGCCTGATATGGGAACGGCGATATTTATGGTGCTGATGGTCTGCGGGTACTGGTACACCAGCCGAGACCTGTCGACCCGCTTTAAAATCAAGCGTTCCTTTGGCTGGGACGTCTATTTTCTCGTTGCGCTTTACGGCTGTATTTTCGTTCTGCAGGGGGTGATTGCTACGGGGCTGCTCTGGCTGCTGCTGCTCACCCTTTCTGCCGCCAACAACGCTTTCCACTTTGCCTCACCGAAATACACCGACTGGCAAATCGACTTTATGAACTGGAGTTTTTTAGGCATTCAGGCGCCGGTGGTGGTGATGCTGGCGTTTGCCATTCTGTTTTGCCTCTACCGCTCTAACTGGGCAGGCAGCGCCAGGCTGGACGGCGAGAGTCGGAAAAAGCTCTACAAACGGCTTGCACAGGCGAGCGGGATTGAACAACTGCTCTATCAGTGTATGGAGCAAGGCGAACTGGCGCAGGTCACGCTCCGCTCGAGGCGGATATACGTGGGTATGATCCACACCGCAACGCTGGAATATGAAAAAACGGCCAATATCGTGCTGATCCCAATGTTGAGCGGGTACCGGGATGCGAAGACGATGAACCTGCGCATCGAGAATAATTACAGCAGGTGGTATGCGGAGCATGACATTACGCTCGACTCGGAACCCCGCAGCGCCATGTCATTCCGCAAGGTGATTTTACTCAATCAGATTGAGAGCATCTCGCTGTTCGATCCCGCCAGCGCCAGCGCGCTGTCGCTGGCACAGCGGGACGAGAGCCCTGGCCCTAAAGAGACATCCCCATAATTCTGAGTATGCTCTGCTGTGTGGCAGTTTCGAAAAGGACGTTCTTAATGCAGAGCATGCCCTGCTTCTGGTAGAACCGGTACGCTCCTGCGTTCTGCTCAAGCACTTCCAGCCAGAGAGAGTCCTTTCCCCTGCTCCGGGCCATGTCGATAATTTTATGGAACATGTCCTGACCATAGTGCTTGCCGGTCTCAGCAGGATCGAGGTAGAGCTTGTTGAGGAGGACGCCCCTCTTGTCCGTTTCCGGAAGCATGGCGTCCCAGGTCACTTTCATGAATCCCACTGGCCGATCGGTTTCTGCCACAAACCAGGAAACATGGCTCTCGGACAGGCTCTGCTCAATGACGGAAGGGGTATACTCGGCGTCCAAAAAATCCTTCATCTCTGCATCTGATACCCACAAATGCTGAAAATGCGCGGGATAGATACGATATCCCAACTCGCTTAATAGCGTTGAATCGGCCCCGGTGGCCTGTCGAATTCGAAGCGTCATGGAAGGTATCCCTGGTCATCACCCGCGTTGGGCATGTTGATAGAGATCCCAGCGGTTGCCGTACATATCTTCAAACACCACCACCGTACCGTACTCTTCCTCACGCGGTTCTTCGCAGAAATGAACGCCTTTTGCCTTCATGGCATGGTAATCGCGCCAAAAATCATCCGTCTGAAGGAACAGGAACACTCTGCCGCCGCATTGATTACCGATAAAACCTTCCTGCCTCTCGTTAGACGCACGAGCCAGCAAAATGTTGCAGTCGCTTTCCGGATTGGGCGAGACGACCACCCAGCGTTTACCCGGTTGCGGCGTATCCTCTACGAGGGTAAACCCCAGCTTGTCTGTGTAGTACTCAATGGCGCGATCGTAGTCATCAACCACAATAGCCACGCAGCCGAGGCATCGTTTCTGTGTTCTCATTTCCGTTACCTTTACTCTAAATGGTTATGCTCAGCGCTTTTCCACTGAATACGCGCACATAAAAACAGCGATCGCATGCGTAACCCGACGAGCAATTTCTTCATCAGATAAGCTTTTTCTGGCGCCAAGCTTTATCTCAAGGCTTGTCATCCCGAGCCACAACCCGGCCAGGTCGTCAGCCGCTTCGCGCGGGGAGCACGCGATCAGTAAGCCCTTTTCAACGGCTTCACCGATAATTGTCTCCAGCATCTGCTGCGCCCTGCCGGGACCTGCCGCATAAAAACGCGCGGGTAACTCCGGATGACGAATAGCGGCGGAGGCAATTAAGCGGTCCCAGCCCGTCAGCTCGCGCTGGTTGATGAAGCGGACAAAACGGTTGCCAAACGCGGTTAAGACCTCGGTCAACGACAGATGATGCCGCTCGGAAAAATCACTGTCACTGATGGTCAGATCCGATTCCTTACGGAGTACGGCCTCAACAAGCAGGTCTTTATCCGCGAAATTGGCATAAAGCGTGGCTTTTGCCACCCCGGCAACGCGGGCAATTTCTTCCGTCGTGACATCGAGGCCTTTCTCGAGAAACAGGCTTCTTGCGGCCTGCAGTATCGCCTGCTCCTTTGACGGATCTTTTGGGCGGCCTTTCTGCCGAACCTTTTCTCTCATCGTTTACGACCTGACAAAAGCATGCTCATCATGAGCCCCCCGATAACGGTTATGTGTTCAAGCGCGATATGAAACTCCTGGGTGCGCTGGGGCTCGCTAAATTTCCAGAATGGATGCCCCACCGGAATGGTGAGTAATGTAAACACAATCAGCATTGCCGATCCAATCCATCCGTAGCCGGCAAAATTCGAAATCACCAGAGCAGAGCCTACAAGCTGACAGAGAATGGTGCCTGTCGCGAATAAGACGGGCCAGGGGAGACCCACATCCACCATTTCCAGCACAATCTCTCCAAAGTTGAACAACCCATAAAAGCCTGCCATCCAGAAGAAAAAGGTCAATAAAATTCTTGAAAGACAGAGTGTTGTGATAGATGACGTGATTTTTGACACTGAATTATCTCTTTGATCATTTAAAAGACTGGCTAGTCTACTTATTAATTAACAGACCGACAAGTCTGATAAGTGCGATCACCGCCCTGACACTCCAAAACGGGTGGGTGAACATCAGTGTGAGAACGCGCTAGTCTGCCTCTGGTGAATGGATGGTGAGCGATGAAGACATATGGAAATTATTTTGATGCGCCACGGCGAACCCGAATACAGGGGCGCCGGAAAGGTGTCGTACAGGGAAATGGTGGGATGGATCGACAGCTATAACCGCTCTTCAACGGGCCGCGACTGACCTTCGGAGATGGCTCAAATCCTCGCGTACCGCGCACTGACGTTTCTCTCAGCAGCCCTCTCCCGCGAGCCCTTTCATCGTTGAAAACGCTGGGGTGTGAACCGGGCTTAATTGATGAGGTTTTTCGGGAAGCAGAGCTGCCGGTGTTCCGTATTCCGGGGTTCCGGCTATCGCCTTTTTACTGGGCAGCGCTGTTTCGCGTTCTTTGGCTCTGCGGCCTGTCTGGCGAGTCAGAGCGCGTAAGCGCCGCAAAAGAACGTGCCGTTAAGGCGGCAGAAATCCTGGTGAATGTAGCGAAGGACTCTGACGGCCCCGTCTTGCTCATGGGGCACGGGGTCATCAACCGGTTCATTGCAAAAGAACTGATCGCATCAGGCTGGAAAGAACAGACTCGTCCGGGTAAGGGGTACTGGGGAGCGGGGGTTTACAGCATGGTATAGCGGCACATGCTGAGGCCGAGGATTGTTCATCCTCGGCGCACGCCAGCCGACTGTTATTCGCAAATGCTGAATGCACCTGTCAGCCTTCGTCTGGAGGACTAAGGGGATCCTCGCTAGCCCCCGATTAAGTCTGCCAGCGCCCTCTTCAACGACGCGATGACCTCATCCGTCTCCATGCCCATCTGCGCATGAATAATGGCGCCGTCAATGAGCAGCATGATTTCATTGACGGCGCGCTCATCCGCAATTTTTGTCAGCAACGCAATAATCTTCTTTGTTTCGATTTTATGATCGCGGCATATCGCTTTTATTTCGCTTTCAATATCTTCGGATTTGGCTTCGGCGCTGGCATTAATAAACGCACAGCCGTGGAAATCAGGCGAAATAAACCATTCATAAAGGGTAGCCGATAGAGCGTCCGCAGGCGTCTGGCCTTCAACGAGATGTCGACGAAGCGTGGCCTCAAACCAGTTAATCCATATTTCATGTCGATAGTGTAAATAGGCGAGAATAAGCAAGCTCTTACTCGGAAAATGGCGATAAAACGTCACCTTCGTCACTTTCGCCTCTTTAATCAGCGTATCCACCCCCGTCGCCCTGAAGCCCGTGGAATAAAACAGATCGTGCGCCGTGAGTAATATTTTATCCCGGACGCTAATTTTTGTTTCGTTGCCTGCGTGTTCGGTTTTCATTTTTTCGACAGCCTCAAAAAGGGTGTTGACAGCGTTATTTTTCAGGCATAGATTACCCCAAGTAGACAGACCTGTCTACACAAAATCACACTGAGGTAACCGCCATGAACACACGTCCTCCTTTACCGCCCTTCACCCGTGAAAGCGCCATCGAAAAAGTCAGGCTGGCAGAAGATGGCTGGAACAGTCGCGACCCGGCGAAAGTCGCGCTGGCCTATACGCTGGATACCCAATGGCGCAACCGTGCAGAGTTCGCCACCAACCGTGAAGAGGCCCAGGCGTTTCTGGAACGGAAATGGAAAAAAGAGCTGGATTATCGTCTGATTAAAGAGCTGTGGGCCTTTACGGATAACCGCATCGCGGTCCGCTATGCCTATGAATGGCATGATGATTCAGGAAACTGGTTCCGCTCGTACGGCAACGAAAACTGGGAGTTCGCACCGGACGGCTTGATGAAGCGCCGCTTTGCCTGCGTTAACGATATGCCGATAAAAGAATCCGAGCGACTGTTCCACTGGCCGCTGGGCAGACGCCCGGACGATCACCCCTCGCTGAGCGATCTGGGGTTATAGGCTCAACGCATCACTCCGGCTTCCCGGAGTGATGTGTTTTACAGCGCGCCCAGCTGTTTCATCAGCGTCAGGTTGTCCTCAATATGCCAATTCGCTGCAATTTTACCGTCACGGATTTCATAGATATCCGTGGCGATAAAATCTATTTTCTGCCCCTTTCCTTTCAGCCTGCCAAATGTCCCGGTGAATGTGCCGTAAAAATGTAAATGTGAGACCACGCGGTCGCCTGAAATAATCATCTGCTCAACGTCGCAGCGCAAATCGGGCACGGCCGTGCGAAACGCCCGCGAGGCTAAAATAGCGCCTTCCGGCCCCTGCTTACGGCCTTCCGGCGGTGTTTTATCAACAAAGTTTGCCGCCAGGGCATCACGCGCCAGAGTTTCATTACCGGTGTTCCAGAACGTGGCATATTCTCTGGCAACGGCTTCATTCGTCTTTAATTGCATCTGGGGCAGGCTCTTGTCCACAATCAGCTGTTTCGGCTGTACTCTTTCCCCCTGCGCGGAAATAGCATTGCCCGACAGACCAGCAAAAATAAGCGCCGCGATAGCGGGACGAAAGCACGTCGTATATTTCATGATGTCTCTCTACAGAATGTTACGTTACCCGCAGACGATACCCTGCGGATCACATTAATGAGGGGTCAGTTAATTAACGCCCCGCCCTCAATATCAATGACCGACCCGGTGACAAACGGATTGTCCATGGCGAAAAGATACCCTTGTGCGATGTCCTGCGCCCTTCCCCAGGCTTTGGCTGGCAGGGTTTCCGCCGCGCCGGCGAGCATTTTTTCCCGCGCGGCGGCGTCCATCCCCGCATACGCTTCCGTGTCGGTCAGCCCCGGACTCACGACGTTGACGCGCAGCGGGGAAAGCTCTTTCGCCAGCACCTTTGTCGCGGCCTCAATGGCGGCATTCATCGTTGTTTTTACGATGGCGCCCGCCACGGTGCGGCGCGCCACAAACCCGCTGGTGAAGGTCAGCGTCCCGCGGGGAGCGATGTTCCCGCTGAGATAGCGGGCGACATTCAGGCTTCCCCAGAATTTTGTATCAAAGGCCTGTCTTGCCGCACGGAGATCCAGTCCGGAAAGCAGCCCGCCCGGCGCCTGTGAACCCGCCGTGACGACAATATTATTGACCTCGCCCAGCGTTTCACTGAGCGCAACAAGCTCTTCCTCACGGCTGATATCGAGCACGAGAGTGCTAACAGACGCGGCATGAGCGCCCAGTCGTTGCCGTGCAGCGTCCAGTTTCGCGCTATCGCGTCCCGCAAGCATAATCTCCTCGCCGCGCCCGGCAAGCAGGGTGCCCACGGCGAAACCGATGCCGGAAGCGCCGCCGATAATTAAGGTTTTACGGGTCATCATATTTCCTCCTGCTGGGTGTACGTTGAGTAATCGGTATAGCCCGTAGCGGTGCCGCCAAACAGCGTGGCGGGGTCGCGCACCTGGGCCAGCGGCAAGCGGTGCGCCAGCCGGTGAGGCAAATCCGGGTTGGCAATAAACGGTCGTCCGAAGGCAATCAAATCGGCATAGCCCGCCGCCAGAATTTCTTTGGCTTTGGCAAGGTCATAGTTGCCCGCGACGATCAGGGTGCCGCTGAAGGTCTCGCGAAGCGATTGACGGAAATGCTCAGGAATCTGCGGCGCGTCGTCCCAGTCGGCTTCCGCCAGGTGGATAAACGCAATCCCTTTTTGTTCGCACCAGGCCGCAAGCGCGAGTATGGCTTCAGAGACCTGCGGGTCGTTCATCCCGCGCTGGGTAATAAACGGCGAAAGACGAATGCCCGTACGTTCGTGACCAATCGCCTCGGCAATCGCGCTTAACACGTCCTGGGCGAAGCGGATCCGGTTAGCCACCGTACCGCCGTACTCGTCCGTGCGTTTGTTGGAGGTTTGGCGCAGGAACTGGTCGATCAGATAGCCGTTTCCGCCGTGGACCTCCACGCCATCAAACCCGGCCTGAACGGCATTCAAAGCGGCCTGGCGATAGTCCGCGACGATGTTCTGAATGTCCTTGCGTGAGAGCGTTCTCGGCTGCGGGCAGTCAACCATCTGGCCTTCTCCATGCTCATTCACCACCCACACCTGCGCGTCCGGGGCCAGCGCTGACGGGGCGACGGGCTGACCGTCCTGGTGAAAACTGGCGTGCGACATTCGCCCAACGTGCCAGAGCTGAGAAAAAATGACGCCGCCCGCCTGATGTACGGCCCCCGTCGTGAGCTGCCATCCTGAAACCTGCTCCGGCGAATGGATGCCGGGCGTCCAGGAGTATCCCTGACCCTGAGGCGAGATTTGCGTGGCTTCGGTGATGATTAACCCCGCGCTGGCCCGCTGCCGGTAATACTCCGCCATCAGCGCGGAGGGAATGTTGCCCGGCTGAAGGGAGCGCGCGCGGGTCATCGGCGCCATGACGATACGATTTTTCAGGTCCAGCGACCCCAGCCTGTAGCGTTCAAAGAGTGAAGCAGGTTTCATGTTTTCATCCCTTATGGTTTGGATGAAATCACTTTACAGTCGGCATCTGATTTTGATAATTACGCTAAAAACAGATGCACTTTTCGGAAAAGATGAATAATGGGTAAACTCGAAGACATGGCCTTACTGGTGGAAGTCGCCGAGGCCGGAAGTCTTTCCGCCGCCGGACGACGCCTGTCGCTTTCTCCTGCCACGATGACCGCCAGGCTGAAGGCAATTGAGGAGCGTTACCAGACGCGCCTGTTTCATCGCTCAACGCGATCCCTCACCCTGACCCGCGCAGGCGAAGAGTTTTATCACGCCGCGCTGCGCGTGCTGGAAGAGGTGCATCACGCCGAGTCGCTGCTGACGCAAAAAGAGGGCGTGCTCAGCGGCAATATTCGCCTTTCCGCGCCCTCGGACTTTGGCAGACAGTATCTCAGCCCCGCCGTCATTGAATTTTCTCGTTACCATCCTGCCGTCAAATTTTACATCTCGCTAAAAGAACACGTTGAGGATCTGGTCGCTAACCGGCTGGATATGAGCGTGCGCTTCGGCAATTTGCCGGACAGCAGCCTTGTCGTCAGAAACATCCGCCCGAACCGTCGGGTGCTGGTTGCCTCCGGGGCGTATCTTAACGACCACGGTATCCCCGCCACGTTTGCCGATCTAGCCCGGCACCGGTGCCTGGCGCTGGAGTCTCAGGGCGTGGTGATGAACGAATGGCGCTTTGAACATGAGGGAGAGGAAAGCGTTGTTCGCGTCGAGCCCGCCATGGTGTGCGACGACGGGGCATTGCTTCGTCAGTGGGCCCTGGGCGGAGCGGGCATCGCCGGGAAATCGTGGTGGGACGTCAAAGACGACGTTGACGCCGGAAGACTCACGGTGCTGTTTGCCGACAGCTTCACCGGCTTTAGCCGCTACGATCGCAAAGATGTCGGGCTGCAGCTTGTTTACCCGCAGCGCAAGCTTCAGCCGCTTCAGGTTACGGCGTTCAGCCAGTTTTTTCTCGACTGGCTTAAAAAACATTAACGTAAAAAACAGTGATACACTTACTCCACCCGGCCGATTGTCCCGTCTTCACGACGTAAGACAGCACAACAGTAACCAAAGTACAAAATGGTCACTCGTTGCCAACCCTGGCCCGTCACGCTAAGCTTACATAATGACTAAAACTATGAACGCCCCATCAATACGTGGTCCACTTGACCATTCTGTCAGAGAGCAAATCGTCGAAGCGGCCTTTGAGCACTTCGGCCACTACGGCTATGAAAAAACCACCGTCGCCGAGCTGGCGAAATCTATCGGTTTTTCAAAATCCTACATTTATAAGTTCTTCGATTCCAAGCAGGCTATCGGCGAAGTGATCTGCGCTAACCGCCTGGAGCTGATCATGGCGGCCGTGCTTTCCGCCATTGAGGATGCGCCGTCAGCCAGCGAAAAACTCCGCCGTCTTTTTAAGTCGCTCACCGAGGCCGGCAGCGAGCTGTTTTTCCACGATCGCAAGCTCTACGACATCGCCGCCGTCGCGTCACGGGAGAAGTGGCCTTCGACGGAAAGGTATACCGAAAGCCTCCTGAAGCTGATTGAGAGCATCATTATCGAAGGCAGACAGGCTGGAGAGTTCGAAAGGAAGACGCCGCTGGACGAGGTCACCTGTGCCGTTTACATGGTGATGTGCCCTTACATTAACCCCGTTCAGCTGCAGTACAACCTTGAAACTGCCCCAACGGCGGCGGTACTTCTCTCCTCACTGATTTTAAGAAGCCTGGCCCCCTGATTAGTGACCATTGACTTTATTGGTCACTAATCACAGAATGCGGAAACTGTCCTGTTACTTCAAAAGGGTTTCCCATGCTCAGGCTCACTTCAGCCCGCCTTGCCATATGTCTTCTGCCGTTTGCCCTCGCGGCATGCGGCGATATTTCCGTGAGTGACGATCCGCGCACCAGGCCTCCGCTTGTCAGATCCGCCTCCGTCGAGAGGGCGAATCCAGCCGCTCGCACCTTTACGGGCGTGGTGGTGGCAAGAACGCAAAGCGACCTGGGCTTCAGGGTTCAGGGTAAAATCCTCGAACGCCTGGTGGATACCGGGCAGACCGTCAAACAGGGCCAGCCCTTACTGCGTCTGGATCCGGTTGACCTGAAATTACAGGCTCAGGCGCAGCAGCGCGCGGTGGATGCTGCCCAGGCGCGGGCGAGAAAAGCCACCAGCGATGAGGCGCGTTATCGCGGTCTGGTGGCGTCCGGCGCGGTGTCCGCCGCGGAGTACGATCAGATTAAAGCGGCGGCCGATACGGCCAGGGCGGATCTCAGCGCCGCCCGGGCGCAGGCCAACGTGGCGCAAAACGCCACGGGCTATGCCGTCCTGCTGGCGGATTCAGACGGCGTGGTGATGGAGACGCTTGCCGAACCCGGTCAGGTGGTCAGCGCCGGACAGGTGGCGATCCGCCTTGCCAGAGCGGGACAGCGCGAAGCGCTCGTGCAGCTTCCGGAGACGCTGCGCCCTGCCGTCGGCAGCGAAGCACGGGCCACGCTTTATGGCCGTGAACAGCACCCGGTCACCGCCACGTTGCGCCTGCTGTCTGATTCCGCGGATGCCGCAACCCGGACGTATGAAGCACGCTACGTGCTGGCAGGCCAGCTGGCGAACGCGCCGCTGGGGGCAACCGTCACGCTCAGCCTTGAAGACCCGAAAGCGGAAGGTCAGGCCATGCAGGTCCCGCTGGCCTCACTCTACGATGCGGGTAAAGGGCCCGGCGTCTGGCGCATTTCCGCCCAGCCGGCAAAGGTCACATGGACGCCGGTTAAGGTGCTGAGCGTGGGCGAAGACGCGGTCCAGATCGCGGGCGGCGTGAAGCCCGGGGAGAAGATCGTTGCGTTAGGCGCCCATCTTCTGCACGAAGGTGAAGTTGTCAGGCTGGCAGAACAGCGCCATGCCGCTCCGGCGGAGAACGCGCCATGAGCCAAAGCCGCTTCAACCTGTCAGCGCTGGCCGTCCGCGAGCGTTCCGTCACGCTGTTTCTGATCGTTCTGGTGACGATTGCCGGTATTTACGCCTTTTTTGGACTGGGACGCGCGGAAGATCCGCCCTTCACCGTGAAGCAGATGACGGCGATTGCCGTCTGGCCGGGTGCGACCGCGCAGGAGATCCAGGATCAGGTCGCGGAGCCGCTGGAAAAGCGCCTGCAGGAACTCAAATGGTATGACCGTACCGAAACCTATACCCGTCCCGGCATGGCGTATATCACCCTGTCGTTGCAGGACAAGACCCCGCCAGCCGAAGTGCAGGAGGAGTTCTATCAGGCGCGTAAAAAGCTTGGAGATGAATCCCAGCGTCTCCCGGCGGGCGTCATCGGCCCGATGATCAATGACGAATTCTCGGATGTCACCTTTGCCCTCTTTGCTCTGAAAGCAAAAGGCGAACCGCAGCGGCAGCTGGTACGCGATGCCGAAGGCCTGCGCCAGCAGCTTCTGCACGTTCCCGGGGTGAAAAAAGTGAACATCATCGGTGAACAGGCCGAGCGGATTTATATCGCCTTCTCCCATGACCGTCTGGCGACGATGGGCCTCTCACCGCAGGATATTTTCAATGCTCTCAACGGCCAGAATGCCCTGGCCGCGGCGGGCGCCATTGAGACCCGGGGCGCGCAGATTTTTATCCGCCTGGACGGCGCGTTCGATGAACTGCAGAAAATCCGCGATACGCCTTTAGTCGCTCAGGGCAAAACGCTCACGCTGTCGGATGTGGCAACGGTTGAACGAGGCTATGAAGATCCCCCGACGATGCTGATACGCAATCAGCATGAACCCGCCCTGCTGCTGGGCGTTGTCATGCGTGAGGGCTGGAACGGCCTGGCGCTGGGTAAAGCGCTGGATGCGGAGACGGCGAAAATCAACGATAGCCTGCCGCTTGGCATGACCCTGACCAAAGTCACCGACCAGTCCGTGAATATCCGCTCCTCGGTCGATGAGTTTATGATCAAATTCTTCGTCGCCCTGCTTGTGGTCATGGTGGTCTGTTTTGTCAGCATGGGCTGGCGCGTGGGGGTGGTGGTTGCGGCGGCGGTGCCGCTGACCCTGGCGGTCGTCTTCGTGGTGATGGAGGCCGCGGGAATAAACTTTGACCGCGTCACGCTGGGCTCCCTGATCCTCGCCCTCGGCCTGCTGGTTGACGATGCGATTATCGCCATCGAAATGATGGTGGTGAAGATGGAGGAAGGTTACGACAGAATCAAAGCCTCGGCCTACGCCTGGAGCCACACCGCCGCGCCGATGCTGGCCGGTACCCTGGTGACGGCGATTGGCTTTATGCCGAATGGGTTTGCCCAGTCGACCGCCGGGGAATACACCAGCAATATGTTCTGGATTGTCGGCCTCGCCCTGATTGCCTCATGGTTTGTTGCTGTGGTGTTCACGCCGTATCTGGGGGTGAAGATCCTGCCGGCGATCCCCAAAGTGGAAGGGGGCCATGCCGCCATCTATAACACGCCTCGCTATAACCGCTTTCGCCAGCTGCTTGGCCGCGTTATCGCCAGAAAGTGGCGCGTGGCCGGGTCCGTGGTCGCCATTTTCATTCTGGCCGTGCTCGGCATGGGGCTGGTAAAAAAACAGTTCTTCCCGACCTCCGATCGCCCGGAAGTGCTGGTTGAAGTGCAGATGCCCTATGGCACCTCGATTACGCAAACCAGCGCCGCTACCGCAAAAATAGAAGCGTGGCTGGGCAAGCAGCCGGAAGCCAAAATCGTCACGGCCTATATTGGTCAGGGCTCGCCCCGTTTCTATCTGGCAATGGCCCCCGAGCTGCCCGATCCCTCTTTTGCGAAAATCGTGATCCTGACGGACAGCGAGACGTCACGCGAGGCGCTCAAGTTCAGGCTCAGGGAGGCCGTCGCCAGCGGCCTTGCGCCCGAAGCCCGCGTGCGGGTGACGCAGCTGGTGTTTGGCCCCTACTCGCCTTTCCCGGTTGCCTGGCGCGTGTCGGGGCCGGACGTCAAACAGGTGCAGGACATCGCCGAACGGGTGAAAGCCGTGCTTCAGGCAAGCCCGATGATGCGAACCGTTAACACCGACTGGGGCTCGCGCGTTCCGGTGCTCCATTTCACTCTCGATCAGAACCGCCTGCAGGCGACCGGCTTAACCTCCAGCGCCGTTGCCGGGCAGCTTCAGTTCCTGCTCTCCGGCGTGCCTGTCACCTCCGTGCGGGAAGATATTCGATCGGTAGACGTCGTTGCCCGCGCGGCGGGAGATATCCGCCTTGACCCGGCAAAAATCGAAGGCTTTACCCTGGTCGGCAATGCGGGACAGCGCGTGCCGCTGTCTCAAATTGGCAAGATAGAGGTCGGCATGGAAGACCCGATCCTGCGCCGCCGCGATCGCACCCCCACGATTACCGTACGGGGCGATATCGCCGATAATCTTCAGCCGCCGGACGTGTCGGTCGCCATCATGAAGCAGCTCCAGCCGATCGTTGATTCGCTGCCGGCCGGCTACCGCATTGACATGGCGGGGTCGATTGAGGAGTCGGGCAAAGCCACGCAGGCCATGTTACCGCTGTTCCCGATCATGATTGCCCTGACGCTGCTGATCATCATTTTGCAGGTGCGCTCACTCTCCGCGATGGTCATGGTGTTCTTAACCGCGCCGCTGGGGCTGATTGGCGTCGTGCCGACCCTGCTGATATTTAATCAGCCGTTTGGCATCAACGCGCTGGTCGGCCTGATCGCCCTCTCCGGCATTCTGATGCGCAATACGCTGATCCTGATCGGTCAAATCGATCATAACCAGAAGGACGGCCTCGATCCGTTCCAGGCGGTGGTCGAGGCGACGGTCCAGCGAGCGCGGCCGGTCTTACTCACCGCCATGGCGGCCGTGCTGGCGTTCATTCCACTGACGCATTCGGTGTTCTGGGGCACGCTGGCCTGGACGCTGATCGGCGGAACGCTGGGCGGGACGATCATTACGCTCGTCTTCCTGCCCGCGATGTATGCGATCTGGTTCCGGATCCGCCCGGTTGAACAACGCGTGCAGCCTGCCACGGAAAGCGTGTAAACTACCATCAGTAGATAACTGACCTGAGGCAAGCATGGTTGTTAAGCGCTTAAGAAAAGAGGACCGCCGCGTGCAGCTGCTGGAGGTTGCGCGAGGGATCGTGCGTCAGCAAGGCACGGAGGCGTTGACCCTTGGCTATCTGGCAGAACGGGCTAACGTGACCAAGCCCATCCCCTACGACCACTTTGGCGATCGTGAAGGGCTATTGATGGCGCTGTACCAGGACTATAGCGATCGGCAGCTGGCAAAATTCCGCGAGACGCTGGCGGTGGACAGCAAAACGCTGGAGAAGACGATCCGTTTTTTCAGCGCGGCCTATATCGACTGTGCGATTGCCGCCGGGCCTGAAACCGGGCCAATCGCCGCGGCGCTGTCCGGTTCTCGCGCGCTGCAGACGTTTCGGGAAGCGTGCGTGGCCGAATGTGCCGACTGCCTGCGCACCGCGCTTTCTCCTTTTATCGTCTTAAAAGGCGTTCAGGGAGAAGCGGTACTGACGGCCATCATTGGCGCGGCGGAGGCGCTCAGCACCGCGGCGGGCAACGGCGTGCTCGCCCGGAATGTGGCAGAAGATATGCTCTGCGGCGCCATGACCGGGGTGCTGGAGACCTACGCGAATAGCACAAAATGATCGCCGGGGGCGGATTGACACCTAAGTTACCAATAGTAATATAGGCGTCACTTCTCCCCCATCTGGAGGTCGCTATGTCTGCAACACATGCCATTAAAAACGCGCTGATCGTGACGGCACACCCGATCGACAATTCGTTATCCCATACGCTGGCAGCCCGCATTGCCGGGAAATTACGCGAGGAAGGTACGCAGGTTGAGATCGCCGATCTGCATGCTGAAGGGTTTAATCCGTCGATGACCCGCGCCGATCTCGATTTGTATCACGGCGATCCGAGCGCCCTCCCCGACGATATTCTGCGCGAGCAACAGCGCGTCGAGCGCGCGGATATGCTGGTATTCGTCTTCCCGGTGTACTGGTGGTCGGTTCCCGCGCTGTTGAAAGGCTGGTTCGATCGCGTGTTAACCCTGAACTGGGCGTATAAGGTGGCCGACGACGGCCGGATTGTGGGCAACTTAAGGGATGTTCCCGTCCGCCTGATTGCCACTGGCGGGAGCGATTTTACCGGGTTCGACAAACACGGCTACTCGAGGGCGATTCAGACGCAGATAATCGAAGGGGTATTTGGCTTCTGCGGGTTGAAGAACGTTAAGCTCGATATCCTTTACCAGGCAGACACGGCGACGCCCGAGCAGGTTGACGAATTCCTGAGCGAGATCGGCAACCTAAAATAATATCGGCTATCCAGCCGGCAACGGCGTGCCTCCTTCGCCATAAGGAGGCACGTGTTCTCGATGTTACTAACCGTCAGGGATCCTGCTGGCAAACCGGAACGCTCTTTCTTGTGATTATTCAAAAAATAACGAGGAAAGGCCAATCGTCATCACTACACTCATAATCACCTGAATCAAGATAATAAAAAAAGCGATCCCACCCAATACGGTGATTTTTCGACGCAGAATGAAAGTTATGCCGGAAAGTACAGCACTGAACAGAATGGCTTTAAGTATATAGGAAAGCGGCACCATGGCCGGGTGACCGGTCTGTACTCCAGCAAGCCCAATGAGACCCAGTAGAAAATTACCGCAAATTCCCCATCCCCAGAAAGTCATCGGTAAGCTCATCTGCCCCGCGACTAATCTTTTCAACATACGCACATCCTTTTTGTGATTTTTTATCGAAACACAACGGTTTTTATCCAGTCTCTCGCACTGTTGGATTGTGCAATAAGTCGAGCCGACAAATACGCAACTACCAAATATGCTGATATGATTTTGTTCATCTTTACAGGCATATTGATGGTATTGAAAAGAACTATCGGCAGCAAATTTTTAAAGTTTAACGACTCGTCCGGATATGATTTAAAAGATATATCAGCGAAGGTCATAACATGTTTACGTCAGTTCAGCCAACAACCACCCTCACCACCACCGGAACCTTCGGCGGTGCGAGCGTGTCTGTAGTGAACGACTGACAAACAGAACCTCAATCCCCGCCGACATGGACGGGGAAATCTCTCTCCGTTCACCACCCTCTGAATGGAGAAAGAAAATGGTTTCATCTGACAATGCTCTCTTGATTATCGACATGCAGCAGGGCCTCTTTCGGGGCCCGGTTTCCCCTCGCTCCGCCGATGCCGTTCTGGCCAATATCCGCTTGTTAATCGCCAACGCCCGAGACGCGCAGGTGCCCGTCTTTTTTGCCCGCCATATTGGGCCGGACGACTCCCCCTTCTCAGAAAAGGGGCCGTTAACACAGCTGATACCTGAACTGGACGTGAAGGAGCAGGACGTTGTTTTCACCAAGCGCTATCCCAGCTGTTTTCGGGATACGGTATTGCTGCGAGAACTTAATCAGAGAGGCATCAAGCAGCTGGTCATTGCCGGGATGAAAACAGAGTTTTGCGTCGATACGACCTGCCGGGCCGCACCGGCGCTGGGTTTCAGGACGGTATTAATTTCAGATGCGCATACCACAATGGATAATGACTGTTTATCCGCCAGCGACATTATTGCCCATCACAACAGCACGCTGGCAGGCCCGTTTGTGACGCTGTCGACTGCTCGTGACTGGCTTTTTAGTACGGTGAGTTGACTCAGGTGGGCGCTTATCTCTTTACCCGGCTCGCCTTTCCGCGCGCCGGGCACATAAGAGAATAATTACAGGGTAAAACCACCGTCACCCACCTGTGCCTGAGCGTACCATTGCATCAGCTTCTCGGTGCCAGGCTCGTTTTCTGCCGGTGACCATGGGGCGGTATCATGCTCGGGCACGGGCTGGTACCCCCCGTGTTTAACCTCAAAAATGACGCCGCCTCTATCCAGCGACAGCACGGCATGCCAGGTTCCGGCATCCATCTCCAGGACTTTACACTCTTCGCCTAACACCACGCGCCGGGTCACGTTTCCGCTGTCGTCAAAATTCAGCACCAGAAAGCGACCGCTCAGCGCCGTCAGCAGTTCAAAGGTGTGCGGATGGCGGTGGGGGCGGACATAGGTACCGGGTTCCATTGCAATGGCCAGGCGCTGCACCGGGTCGCTCAGGTCAGGGTGTAAATTACGGTGCGCGCGTAAGCGAGGAGAATGTGCGGCCTGCTCGCTTTGCTGCTGCAGGTCACTGAAAGTAATCTGTTTCATATACACCTTTAGGTATGTGGGCTGTCTGCGGCAACCCGGTTGCCGCAGGACGTTATACCATCCTGAACGGTCGAGGCGCGATGGGATTTGTGAAACAAATCACTGCCGGGCGAGTGGTCAATCCCCCGGCAGGAAGCTCATCAGTAGAACTGACATGAAAACCGCCATTCCCCTTCTGATGACCGGTGAAAGTAACCGATACCGTTATCCGCCCACATCCAGTTTACTTTTTCTTCTGACCCAACCTGAAAAACAAACTCTTCGATTCCCACACCGTGTTGTATCTCAGTCGGAAATCCCCCTACCTTGGTTCCCCTGTAGCGATTGAAATCTTCAAAAAAACTATCACTGGCCTGCTCATCATCATTTACGCAAGAGAGATCAATAATATCCCGGGCATCTTCCCATCCAGGAGCATCGTCAATGACACTCAGCCATTGAACTGGAAACGGCCGATACGGCGTGTCCAATTCAGGCAATGGCTGAAGCCCTTCGAGGCTGGCATACTCGCGAATTAACCATCCTTCACCGTGCGGTTCGTCAAAGGGATGTTGTTCCACATTGTGAAACAACACCAGAAGGGCTATGCCCTTCAACTGGTCAGGAATAACAGGAAGCTCGTCGACCCTGATCTGAAGAAGTGGAAACATGGGTTTGCCCTTCCAGGTGGGTAATCCTTCATCTGCGCGAGAAACGCCCTTCAGAAACCATGACGTAATGGGATCTTCAGGTGGCCGGAACCCACCGACCTGCGCGACCGATGCGGGTCTTAGCCTGGTCCGGAGTTCTTCTAAAACTGACGCACTCTCTAATCTCATGTTTGCTCGCCTCTGTAGACGCTTGTCGGACAGATATTTTGCTGATCATTGTAAGTTAATCATCACATCTGGAGAATCTCATTGAATAATAAAACCTATGTTGAGTAAAACTCACATTGATTCCCACTATTTCTCGTTTTTCAAACGTAATCTCATTGAAATACCATCCCTTCATTCCCGGTCTCTTCCTGACCTGGAACAGAGAGCGAAACTCAAATAATAAATACACCTGCATGCATATGGAGTACGTATGACACTCGATGTTTTATTTCATCTAATGAAAATGATCTCACCTGAAAAAAACATCGCGGGTGAAAATATACATGCGTTAATAACGTTACTTTCGTCAGAAAACGATAGCGGTGAGGTGCTTTCGCCCTTTATTCATCGACTGCATCTTCTGTCTTTCGCCCAAAGCAATCCGGGTAACGCCGAAGAGTTGCTCTCTGCGCATTTACCCAAAGACGACGGGATCCTTCCGCTTCTGGACTTCGCGGACTGGCCCCGGGTGCGTTACGCCGCTTCAGGCGAAGTTCAGACGCCTGAATCTGAGGAGTACTTCCGTGAAATGACATCGGCTACCAATCTGTTACGTTCTGCGCTGATCGAAGCTGAACGCGCAAAGGGAACCCCTGCGCTATATATACTGGATAAATTACTCAACCTGAACAGCGCCCTGCCGGAAAGATATAAAAAGATGGCAAATATTCCCTACGCATAAATACGTTCACTGTGCGGAATATTTCCCTGTTAATATTCCGCTATTTATTAAATCCGCTTTTCATTGAAATCAAGACAGACAATATCCAAAGAGGGCACCACTGGCGCATTAAGGTTAAGCCAGGCCAGCAACCGTTCAATACTCTGTCCTCTGAGCGAATTTTTGGGCCAGACAAGGTAGTAACCGTCCCCTGTTGCTATCGCCTCCCTGAAGGGCAGCGCGAGAAGGCCGCTTTTCAGCGCGTCGAGCGTGAGCCGGAGATCCGCCATCGCTACGCCGTGTCCGTGCATGGCCGCAAGGCTTCCCTGCTCCAGGGTGTCGAACACGATCCCGCCGCCCATGTCGAGGCCGGGGAATAAGCCCGTCCTTTTCAGCCAGCGCTTCCAGTCCCGTCTGTCCGGTGATGGATGAATAAGATCGCACTCTGGAAGCTGATGCCGGGCAGGCTCCAGCAAAGACGGCGTACAAACCGGAATAAGCCATTCGCTGAACAGCAGCCGGCTCTCCGTTGACTCGCCAAAATAGCCGTTCCCGAGGAGGATCGCACAATCGTAGGGCTCGCGGCTGAAGTCAACAGTGTCGAAGTCCATCCAGACGCTGGCGATTTCGATTTTCGGCTTCGCGTGGTTCTCGCGAAAGGATTTAAGCACATTGAGGAGCCATCGCATCGTCAGGGTGCTGGGGGCTTTGAGGCGCAGAAGGTGGTTTTCACTTTTGAATGCGCGACAGGCCCACTCAATATTCGAGAAACTTTCGCTAAGCTGCCCGGCCAGAATGCGCCCGGCGTCGCTGACCTCCACTCTCGGACCCTGCCGCTTAAACAGCGCACAGTCAAACCACATTTCAAGCGTCCGGACATGCCTGCTGACCGCCCCCGGCGTGATATTCAGGACTTCAGCCGCTTTGCTAAAGGAGTTCAGCCGTGCGGCAACTTCGAACGCGCGCAGCGCATACAGTGGCGGTAAAGACATATGTTCCCTTTTTGTCAGGTGTAATCATGCTGTTTTTGTATTATCGGCACTCGGTGACGTTTCATCCCATTCCTCGGCCGGAAACGTCAGCAGCAGCACCCTGAGCAGGGACTCAAGCTGCGCGCGTTGCGCCTCAGAGAGGTTTCTCAGCAGCGCATTTTGCGTTTCCGTGTGCACGAGCAGCGCCTGTTCGATACGCTCCTGCCCGTACAGCGTCAGGCTGACGAGCGAGCTGCGCTTATCATCGGGATCGGCAATCCGCCTGATAAAGCCTTGCTGTTCAAGATGGTTGAGTCGATTCGTCATCGCCCCTGAGGTGATCAACAGGGATGTATACAGCTGCGTGGGCGAAAGGCAGTACGGCTCCCCGGCGCGGCGCAGCGTGGCGAGGACGTCAAACTCGCCCTCGCGAAAGCCAAACGGCGCCATGGCCAGCGCGCGTTCTTTTCCCAGGTGCTTCATCAGCCTGAGCATTCGACCAAAAATTTTCATCGACGAGGCGTCCAGCTCGGGCATGGCGCGGCTCCACTGGCCGACAACGAAGTCTACATGGTCTTTCATCTTCACCCCGTATGGCGTGGGAATTTATCGAGTTGTGCGGTACATCTTACACTAAAACAGATTTTACCTTAACGTTAAGATAAATGCTCGCGGCAATTTGCCCGGGCCATTCACACCCGAAAAGGATGCCATGTTGAAACGCACGTCACCGTTACTCTTCGCTATTATCGCTTTTATCGTCGGGCTGAATCTGCGCCCCATTCTGGCCTCGGTTGGCCCCCTGTTCTCTGTGCTGCAGCGCGAAGCAGGGCTGACCGCAACGCAATTCAGCCTGCTGACCACCCTGCCGGTGGCGATGATGGGACTGTCTGCCCTGTGTGGCCCCTGGCTTTTATCCAGGGTCGGTGCCGTCAGGGGAATTATGCTCGGGCTGTTCATCCTGCTGGTAGCCTGTTCATTACGCGGTTTTAGCACCTCGCTGACGGGTTTGATGGGCACCGCGTTACTGGGCGGGGCCAGCATCGGCACGATCCAGGCGTTAATGCCTGCCCTGATAAAAAAGGCGTATACGCAAACGGCCAGCACGATCATGTCGCTATTCAGCACGGGCATTATGGCCGGTGCGGCAGTCGCCGCCGCCAGCGCCGAGCCGCTGTTTTCATGGCTCACGCTGAAGCCCGCGCTGGCTATGGCAGGCGTGCTTGCGCTGCTGGCGCTGATGCTGTGGTTACCCCTGGTTAAGCAGCCTCAAGGTGAACAAACAGCACATGAATCCGTTACGCTCTCTTCCTCCCGGACTGGACTCCTTCTGCTCTTTTTCGGCGTGGGGACGGGTGCCTACACGCTGGTCTTAGCCTGGCTGCCCCCGCTCTATATTCAGGCAGGATGGTCTGCACGCAGCAGCGGCTATATGCTGGCATGGCTGACCTTAACCGAAGTGACCGCCGGGTTTGCCGTCTCCGCGCTGATCGGTAAATTCCCCGACCGCCGTGTTCCGCTGATAACTGTACTGTTACTGCTGCTGGCGGGATTACTGTGCCTGGTCTTCTCTCCAGGTACCACGCCGGTCTTATCAACCTTGCTGCTTGGCATCGGTATCGGCGCCCTCTTCCCGCTGTCGCTTATCGTCACGTTCGATCATGCGCGAACGCCCGCGCAGGCCGGGAAGTTACTGTCAAAAGTTCAGGGAGGAGGATATATGATCGCCGCGCTCATGCCGCTAGTTGCCGGGATCGTTCGCGACAGTTCGGTCTCGCTGACCAGCGCATGGCTGGTGATGAGTGCGGGAGTCGTGCTGTTGATCGCTATCGCGTTCACTTTCAAACCCGCCGCGAACGTGCAGGCGCGGTGAATGCGGAACCAGAAATGAGAGTCGTATTTCAGACAGCTCTACGCTAAATTCCATCATTTCAGGCTATTAAGGAGTGGATATGTCGCAGACGTTACCGGGAATTGATGTCATGTTCGTCGCCGGGTTCGGGCCCATTTCACAGGATACAGCGTCCAGCACCGCGTTTTATATCCAGACACTCGGTCTGCCGCTGAAGCCGATGGAGGACAATGCCGAGTATCTGCTCACTGAAGAGGGACGCTTACCGGGCGTGAAGCATTTTGCCGTCTGGCCGCTGTCACAGGCGGCAACGTCCTGTTTTGGTGAATCGGAATGGCCCGTGGAGCATCCGATACCGCAGGGATGGATTGAATACGAGGTGCAGGATCTCGATTCCGCTACCCGTGTTCTGAGTGAAAAAGGCTATCGGTTGTTGGTCGCCAACCGCACGGAACCGTGGGGGCAAACCGTTACTCGCCTGCTCAGCCCGGAAGGTTTGCTGACCGGACTAACAGTTACGCCGTGGCTGCGTGGATAGAGGATGTTATAAGGTGCTGGCTTATATCACGATAGGGACAAATGACTTTCAGCGCGCCGTGAACTTTTATGACGCTATTTTTAACGTGCTGGGCTATTCACGTCTGCCCGCCTGGACTGATAGCTGGGCAATGTGGGGAAACGAAAATCATCCGGATGACGAATTTAGCTTCTGCATTTGTCCTCCTTTTGACCAGCAACCCGCGACGGCGGGAAACGGGACAATGTTCGCATTCAGAGCCGATAGCGCGGAAATTGTCAGACGCTTCCATGCAGCGGGCCTCCGTGCGGGAGGAAAGGATGAAGGCGTGCCCGGTACACGAACCGCCTACGGCCCCGATTTTTATGTTGCCTATCTGCGCGATCCTGACGGGCATAAATTGGCGTGCGTTTGCCAGCATTATTCTCCTGATGCAGATAAGCTATCAGGCGAAGAAGAGTCACTTCAATAATAAAATTTTGCGGTAAGGACCGGTAGACACCCAGTCCTGCGGAGATCACTTCAGCTCCAGCGTGCTTATTACATGGGCAATATCCGCGATGTCGCCAGCTGACAACGGTTGCAGAGGGCGAGGCAGGCAATCCATGTCGGTAAGCCCAAGCACACCAGCCGCAGCGGCAATAACGCGAATACTTCCGCCATGTTTACGGAACAGCGACCACAACGGCTCAAGGCGGGTTGTCAGGGCTGTAACGCGTTGACGATCGTTTGCCGCCGCAGCTTCGGTGATTTGTTTCGCCATCTCAGGGAACAGACCGCCACACACGGAATACCACACTTCACAACCGGCGTTTAATCCCAGCCCCGCATAAGCGTCGCCACTAATACCGATTGTTACGCCAGGGCGCAAATGTTGACGTAACGCATTCACCCTTTCAATCGCTGCAGCGGGGCTATCCGGGACGCCAGGGATCTTGACCGAGCGAACCCCCTCAAGTGAGGATAGACGACCGTGAAGTTCATCCGTAAAGGTAAAATGCGTAGTGCCCGGATTATCATAGATACACACCGGTACAGACGCGTGCCGGGTAACGGTCTCAAAGAGTGAGAAGACTTCTTCGTCACGGAGTGGCTGGTAGCTGACCACCGGGAGTAACAGCGCATTCGCACCAGCTGCCTGTGCATCCTCTGCCAGATGCAGAATGGCATCGGTACTGACCGCTCCCACACACACCATAACGGGGATGTTCCCTGCATGCTGTTTAGCCAGCGTTGCTACGCGCTTGCGCTGCTCCCGGGTCAGATAGGCGTAGCTTCCGGTTGACCCCAGGATGCCCATAGAATCAACCCGAGCGTCTGTAAGACGGGAAAGAATATGGCTAAAACCCTTTTCATCCACGCCTCGGGCAGTGACTGGGGTTAATGGAAACGCCGACAAACCGGTAAACATAATTCTTTCTCCTGAAGGGTATTACAGCTGTTGTTCTTCGATGAGAGCAACTTCAAACCACAGACCGGGCATCATTTTTTCCAGGCCGTCGGTCAGCATCTTCCCGGCTTCGTGAAGTCTATCCAGCGGCATCTGCGGGAGACTCTCCAGAATGAACCACATTTGCTGAGCTTCCACGCCTAAGCGGGTTCTGATCCCCTGTCGCCAGTTCCAGCGACGGCAGGTCACGCCGATATCATCACACCAGATAACCTCGCCTTGTGAAGGAGACTCAACGGTGGCCTCTCCCTCTTTGACGGTATCAAAAGGCTCTGTTCCTTTTGCCACAGTCAGACGCGGCGCCCCCTGATAGGCAGAGAGATTCTCTCCACCAACCGGAACGGCATAGCGGAGACTAACGGCATTATAAAGATCAACGATAGGATCGAGCGCTGGCATCGTTCCGTCACGTAACACGCGCTTGCGTAACGCATCTGCTGAGCAAGGGGTGCGTTTAGGTTTAGCACCAAACTTTTGAAAAACGTCGGCCCATGCCGCCAGATGAGAGTCCGCCCAATCTGGTTCACCGGCCAGAACGGCTTCACAGGCTTCACGCAGCGCCGTTTCCCCAATGTCGGGATTAAGCACTGGCGCAGCTTTTACGCAAATGCTCAGTGCACGAAAACCGGGAGCAATACGATAAATTTCAGGGGTAATTGACGGAGATACTGTTAGCACGTGATAATCCTGTAATGACCATTTTATCCCATGATAATGACCAATGACCAAAAAAGTCAATTTAATGACCGATGCAAACGCTATCGTCAACACTGTGAATGAAGCCGTATCTCAGCGAATTAAACTCTATCGTAAGCATAAGAAGATATCCCTCGATGAACTCTCCCGTCGGGCAGGCGTCAGCAAGGGAGCGCTGGTTGAGATAGAGGGATGCCGGGCGAATCCCAGCATTGCCCTGTTATGCCGCCTGGCTGCCGCAATGGGGGTTTCGGTGGCTGATTTTGTGGATGTCAGTTCAAAACCGACCGTGCATCTCATTGCTGAAGATGAGATCCCTGAATTGTGGGAAGGTGAAAAAGGCGGGAGAGCAAGATTGCTCGCAGGGTCAGGTGGCCCTGATATGACCGAGCTCTGGATGTGGGAAATGCAGCCGGGGGAAAAGTTTGCGTCCCCCGGCCACACGGAAGGTACGCTTGAACTGTTTTATGTGCAGTCGGGCACGCTCACACTCGGCGTACAGGAACACATGTATCGGGTAAATACTGGCTGTTCGGCAACCGCCAGAACGGACGTTCCTCATTTCTATGAAAACCAGGGGGAGAACCCGCTGGTATTTATCATGACAGTATATGAAAAAGCATCCTGAGCATTCCCCGGCATAGAGGACAGCCCTGTGCCTCATCACAAGTAGCCCAAAAGGAGGAGTTCGGTGAATAATCAGCATCTGCGTTTTACCAAAGACAAATTTATTGTCACAACCGATCCCAGCTTTTTTCAGCTAGAAGCCATTCACGATTACCTCTCGCAATCGTCCTGGGCTCCTGGTATTGATGCTGAAACGGTCAGGATATCAATCCAGAACAGCCTTTGTTTCGCGCTCCTGGATGGAACAAGACAAATCGGCTTCGCCCGTCTGGTCACAGACTATGCCACTTTTGGTTATTTGTGTGACGTCTACGTGCTGAACGATTATCAGAAAAGTGGTCTTGGACGTTGGCTGATTGAATGCTGTCATGCCCATCCATTGTTGTCACGTCTGCGACGGATAATGCTGGTAACCGACAGCGCGCCATGGTTATACCAGAAGCTGGGGTATAACCCATTGAACCGACCAGATTTTGTCTGGCAAATCAATCGACCCGATATTTATCGTAACCCCGGGCAAAAATAAAAGTACTTTGCAGAGAGTAATGATAAATGTGAATCCGCAGGGCCTGTCACTCTGATGCAGAAGAATTTGCTCTTTTAGCCGAACGAATCTTACGACATCCGCTTCTGGCACTGAGCGGATATGCTAACTGAGCTAAAGGTCCGCTGTGAGTGAGAAGCAAACATCTTAAGTAGGTTGTTCTTTTATGCTACTACCTCTATGTAGCGGTAATGGTGCCAACTTACTGATTTAGTGTATGATGGTGTTTTTGAGGTGCTCCAGTGGCTTCTGTTTCTATCAGCTGTCCCTCCTGTTCAGCTACTGAAGGCGTGGTGCGTAAC